>CAMNOK010000031.1 GCA_946546825.1 uncultured bacterium | reverse complement strand
GCTTTTCTTGTACTACTCTCTGTCTATGTAATTCTTTCAAAGAACTCTTTTCTTCATGCCTCTTTTTTAGTGAAGCGAGTGCAAAGGTACGGCATTTTTTTGAAACCCACAAGCTTTTTTGAAACTTTTTTCAAGAAAAATAGAAAAAAGTTGGAAAATGGATGGTTCATCGCGAGCGCACGAACATTATATTATATAAAAGAGAATAGAAGTTTTGCGCATCACGCAGGACAACGGAAAGGAGGGTCACATCAAAATAGGCACATCCTCTTGAAGTTTCGGAAATTCTTTCTCCGCTTCGCTATGAATGCGTCGCTGTGCGCCGGAAGGAAAAGTAAAGTTCACGCGCGCGCGTGCGCGCACCAGGAATTTTTATTTTTAGTTTTTTCCTCATTTCCTCATTCCAAGAGCTGAGAAGCCGATGAATAAAGGCTTTGTGGGGTGTGAGGAAATTGTGAGGAAATGAGTTAATATTTCTTAAACCGCAATTTTAAGGCTCAAAAATCTTGATTTTTGGCCGAAAATTTAGTATCTTTGTAAGTGCAACAAAGACTACCTGAGTGCCGTGGCCTCTATTGACCAACGGCAGCTATTTGCGGTCCTTAGGGTGTCCGGAGCGCCTCCGGACACTTTGTCCCGACGGCCCGGACACTTTGTCCGGATGCCCTGGACACTCTGTCCGGACGGCCTGTTCAACCTGTCCGGATGCCCCGTTCAACCTGTCCGGGAAATCTGTTCAAAGTGTCCGGGAACTTAAATCAGAATTAAAACGTAATTTTGCAGACATGAAAAGACTACTGCTCTCAGCCTTCTGCACATGGGCTGCCATAGGATGTGTCACGGCACAGACCCACCGTTACAAGCCGGAGTTCCACCTGTCGGAACGAAATTTCTGCGACACCATACCCATAGAGGTGGAAGACGGTCAGATATATCTGACTGTGGAGAGCGGCGGACGCCACATGCGCCTGAACCTCGACACGGGGTCGAGTCAGGGCATGGTGTATGACGGTCCGGAGGCCGCTTCCTGGCAGGAGTTGGGAAACATTGTCACTCACGATGCCAACAACCGTGCCGACACGGTGAAAGTAGTGCGCATGCCAGCCTTCAAGATGGGGCGGCTGGTCATAGACGGCTATGTGGCCTCGGTGATACCCGTGCCCAAGAGCCAGAAGACCGGGACAGTGGAACGGAAGTATGACGCCATCATAGGCTTCGACCTCTTCAACAGCGGGTTGTGCGGAAAGATTGACGCACGGCGGAAGGTGCTCATCCTGAGCGACCGCAAGAAAGCCTTTGCCACGGAGGGTGGCTACAGTGTGAAGTACAAGCTGAAGTGGTTTGTACCCTACCTGTATGTGAGTCCCTTCATGCGCCACACCGACGAAACACTGTTTGACACCGGTGCGCAGCAGCTCTACACGATGAGCAAGCAGAGCTTTGACCGCCACCTGCAAGACGACCTGGCACGGTTGAAGCCGCTGGCCGGCATGGAGGGCAGCGTAGAGAGTCAGGTGGAGGAGCGTGCCCGTGGGCAGCTGTCTATAGGTGCCTTTGGAGCAGAGCAGGAAGACGAGGTGGTCTTTCTGCGGCTGGACCGTCTGAAGTGGGGCGACTATGCCTTTCGCCAGGTCGGTGCCATCACCACCCAGGGGGCCTCGCGCCTCGGTGCTGCCGTGCTGCGCCATGGCTCCGTTGTCATCAACCCTTTCAAGAAGCAGCTCGTTTTCCAGCCTTACGACGGAGGCAGTGAGACCGTGGTTGGCAACAAACTGTTTGGTGTAGCCTATGTGCCACGCGACGGACGCGCCGCCGTGGGCCTCATCCGCCGCGGCAGCGACGAGTATAAGGCCGGCATGCGCCAGGGAGACATCATCCTGAGCATCGACGGCAAACCAGTCCGTTCGTTTGCCGACTTCCGGCGGTTCTCATTTATAACAGGCAACCGCCACCGCTTGCTATTGCAAGACAGTGGCGGTCGTCAGAAGGAAGTGATGTTACAGAAGTAACCTACACCTTATTTTTCCTCGGGGGCCTTGTCGATGAGGTCCATAAACTGGTCGAGCTTCGGAGTGATGATGATCTGGGTGCGGCGGTTGCGCTGCTTGCCCACCTCCGTGTCGTTGGGCTGAACGGGGTTGTACTCGCCACGGCCACCGGCAGTCAGGCGCTTCGGATCTACACCATATTTATTCTGCAGTTCCTGGACAACGCTCGATGCACGCAGACAGGAGAGGTCCCAGTTGTTGCGGATGTTCTCGCGCGAGATGGGCACATTGTCGGTGTTACCTTCGATGAGCACGTCGTAGTCCTTGTAGTCCATGATGATCTTGGCAATCTTGGAGAGAGTCTCCTGTGCCCGGTCGTTGATCTCATAGGAGCCACTTTTGTAGAGCATGTTGTCGGCCAGGGAGATATAGACAACACCCTTGAGAACCTGGACATCGACCTCCTTCAGTTCCTCCTTGGAGAGAGAACGCGTGAGGTTGTTGGTGAGCACCATGTTCAGAGAGTCGCTCTTGGACTTCACATTCACCAGGTGGCGAATGTACTGATTAGACTCATTGATCTGGTCCACCAGCTTTTCTATAGAGACATTGTTCTGGCTGGCGTTGGTCAAGCTCTTGTCAAGTGAGCGCTGCAGGGCAGCATAGGCTTTTTTCTGTTCAGCGAGCTGCGTCTTCTGGGCAGCAAGCTGTTCTTCCAGAGAGGTGACGCGCGCATTGGAGGCGGCCAACTGTTCCTTAGACTCCTGATAGCTATTGGTCAGATTGGTGTTTTGCAACTTGCATGCTTCCAGCTCTTTCTTGCTGGCGCAGCTTCCCAACATCAGCAGACAAAGTGCTGCTGCGGGGATTATTACGGTTGACTTTTTCATCATAGTTTTTTCCTTTCTAATAATCTTGTTTTGAAGTATCACTATTAAACGTGGGCAAAATTAGGTTATTCACACATATATAAGACGTATTAGAGAAGGAAAAGTCAAGAATATTATCGATTTTTAACGAATTAAGCAGAGCTTTTAACATGCTTAATGCATAATATACAATGCGTAATGAACAATGCGTCATGCATTGCAAAAGGTATGAAAAATATCTGTAAAACAGACTCTATCTCAAAAAAAAGAACTATCTTTGCAGTCAAATATCAAAAACATAGCAGGATATATGATTCTCTTTTTCAAGACTCCCAATCGAAGCGTAATTGCAACAGCCATTGACCATTGTCCAAGTCAAGATGAGCTCAACGCCCTCTGTTGGCTCTATGGTCAGGCAGAGTATCTGGACACCGACAAGTTGGAGGGGCGCTTTGTGGGCCCACGCCGCGAAATGATTACCCCCTGGAGTACCAATGCCGTTGAGATTACGCAAAACATGTGTCTCAGCGGCATTTCTCGTATAGAAGAGTTCGTGCCGTGCGGCCAAGGAGAACCCGAAGGCTTCGACCCCATGTTGCAGCGACAGTATGAGGGACTGGACCAAGACATCTTCACTGTGAACCACGAGCCCGACGCCATCAAGTATGTTGACGACCTGGAGGCCTACAATGAACAGGAAGGTCTGGCCCTGTCGAAAGAAGAAATAGAATACCTGCGCAAGGTGGCCGAGCAGAACGGACGGCCCCTGACCGACTCAGAGATCTTCGGTTTTGCACAGATTAACTCCGAGCACTGCCGCCACAAGATCTTCGGCGGCACCTTCATCATCGACGGTGAAGAGAAAGAACTTTCACTTTTCCAGATGATCAAGAAGACCACACAGGAGAACCCCAACAGGATTCTCTCAGCCTATAAAGACAACGTGGCCTTTGCCCAAGGTCCGAAGGTGGAGCAGTTTGCTCCCGCCGACCCAACGACCAGCGACTGGTTTCGCGTGAAGGAGATAGAGAGCGTCATCTCCCTGAAGGCAGAGACCCACAACTTCCCCACCACTGTGGAGCCCTTCAACGGTGCTGCCACAGGAACAGGTGGAGAGATACGCGACCGCATGGGTGGCGGTGTAGGCTCATGGCCTATCGCCGGCACGGCCGTCTATATGACGGCGCCACGCTCCTCGCAGCGCCCCTGGCTCTACCAGTCGCCTGAAGACATTCTCATCAAGGCCTCCAACGGTGCCAGCGACTTCGGCAATAAGTTTGGCCAGCCCCTCATCTGCGGCTCCGTGCTGACCTTTGAACACCAGGAAGGAGCAGAGAACAAAGAACCTCTCTATGCTTACGACAAAGTCATCATGCTGGCAGGCGGCGTGGGCTATGGCACCAAGCGCGACTGTCTAAAGAAAGAACCCCAAAAGGGCAACAAGATCGTTGTGGTCGGTGGTGACAACTACCGCATAGGCCTCGGCGGTGGCAGTGTATCGTCAGTAGATACCGGCCGCTACAGCAACGGCATCGAACTGAATGCCATTCAGCGTGCCAACCCCGAGATGCAGAAAAGAGCCTACAACCTGGTGCGCGCCCTTGTGGAGAGCGACGACAACCCCGTTGTCTCTATCCACGACCACGGCTCTGCCGGTCACCTGAACTGTCTGTCGGAACTGGTGGAAGAATGTGGCGGACGCATCGAGATGGAGCAGCTTCCCATCGGCGACAAGACCCTCTCGGCTAAGGAAATCATTGCCAACGAGAGCCAAGAGCGCATGGGACTCCTCATCGACGAAAAGCATATAGACAAGGTGAGGCGCATTGCTGAACGTGAGCGTGCTCCGCTCTATGTTGTCGGAGAGACCACCGGCGATGCCCATTTCTCCTTTGTGCAGGCTGACGGTGTAAAACCTTTCGACCTCGACGTGGCCCAGATGTTCGGCCACTCACCCAAGACCATCATGCGTGATGAGACCGTGGAAAGCCACTATCAAGACGTCAACACTACAGACACCGTCAGCAACCTGCTGCAGAAAGTGCTCCGCCTGGAGGCCGTGGCTTGCAAAGACTGGCTAACCAATAAGGTGGACCGCTCCGTGACAGGACGAATTGCCCGCCAGCAGTGCCAGGGAGAGATTCAGCTCCCGCTGAGCGACTGTGGCGTGGTGGCCCTCGACTACCAAGGCCGCAAGGGTATTGCCACCGCCATCGGACATGCTCCGCAGGCCGGACTGGCATCGCCGGAGGCCGGCAGTGTGTTGTCGGTGGCAGAGGCTCTGACCAACCTGGTATGGGCGTCCCTTGACGGAGGGCTGGCAAGTGTCAGCCTCTCAGCCAACTGGATGTGGCCCTGCCGCTCACAGAAAGGAGAAGACGCTCGACTGTATAGTGCCGTGAAGGCTCTGTCGGACTTCTGCTGTGCACTGCATGTGAACGTGCCCACAGGAAAAGACTCTCTCTCCATGACCCAGCAATATCCCGACGGCCAAAAGGTCATCTCTCCGGGAACCGTCATCGTCAGCGCAGGCGGAGAGGTGGATGACATCAGAAAGACCGTCTCGCCCGTACTGGTCAACGACAAGAACTCCAGCCTCTACCACATAGACTTCTCCTTCGATGCCCAAAGACTCGGCGGTTCGGCCCTGGCACAGACCTTAGGGAAGGTTGGCGATGACGTACCCACCGTGAAGAATCCCGAATACTTTGCTGACTGCTTCCATGCCATTCAGGAGCTGATACGCCGCGGATGGATCATGGCCGGCCACGACATCTCTGCCGGCGGTCTGGTGACAACCCTTCTGGAGATGACCTTTGCCAACACCCGTGGCGGTGTGCATGTCAACCTGCACAACATCTGCCCTGACGGCGACGCTGTCAAAGCTCTGTTTGCCGAGAACCCGGGTGTTGTCATCCAGGTTTCCGACCGACATCGAAACGACCTGAGCGAGTTCTTGGAAGACAACGGCATCGGCTTCGCCAAGATAGGCTACCCCATGCCTGCCAACCGCTCGTTGGTCATCGTCAACGGCGAAGAGACCACGAGCCTCGACATCGACGAGCTGCGCGACATCTGGTATCAGACCTCCTATGAGCTGGACTGCCGCCAGAGCTTCAACGGGAAGGCCAAGGAGCGTTTCGAGAACTACAAGAAGCAACCCGTAGAGATGACCCTCCCAAGATGGTTCACCGGAAGAAAGAAGGCTGCACCGACGAAGAACCGCCCGAAGGCAGCCATCATCCGAGAGAAAGGCACCAACGGCGAACGCGAGATGGCCTACTCACTCTATCTGGCTGGCTTCGACGTGAAAGACGTGGCCATGACAGACCTTGTCAGTGGACGTGAAACCTTGGAAGAAGTCAACATGATTGTCTTCTGCGGCGGTTTCTCCAACAGCGATGTCCTCGGTTCTGCCAAGGGGTGGGCAGGAGCATTCCTCTACAATCCGAAAGCCAAAGAAGCCCTCGACCGCTTCTATGCCCGTGAGGACACCCTGTCGCTGGGCATCTGCAACGGCTGTCAGCTGATGGTCGAGCTGGGGCTCATCAATGGCGGACAAGCAGCTTCCGAACAGAAGCCCCGCATGCTTCACAACGATTCCAAGAAGTTTGAGAGTTCCTTCCTCTCCATTCAGATTCCAGAGAACGACAGTGTGATGTTTGGCAACCTCTCTGGAAGCAAGCTCGGCATATGGGTGGCTCACGGAGAAGGCAAGTTCTCCCTGCCTGGAGGTGAAGAACACTACCATATCATTGCCCGCTACAACTACTCGGCATATCCCGGCAACCCGAACGGCTCCGACTACGACGTGGCCGGCATCTGTTCCGGCGACGGCCGCCACCTGGCCATGATGCCGCACCTGGAGCGTGCCATCTTCCCCTGGCAGAACGCCTGGTATCCCAGCAGTCACCGCAACGATGAGGTGACGCCCTGGATTGAAGCCTTCATCAATGCCCGCAGATGGGTAGAAGAGAAAACGAAGAAATGATGAAACGAGAACTCTTTAAGACATTTTTCAAAGTGGGAGCCTTCACCTTAGGTGGAGGCTACGCTATGATACCCATCATCGAGAGTGAGGTGGTGGAGAAACATCGATGGATCACAAAAGAGGAATTTATAGACCTCATCGCCGTTGCACAGAGCTGTCCCGGTGTGTTCGCCATCAATATCAGCACCTTCATCGGCTACAAGCTGAACCGCGTGATAGGTGCCATCTGTGCTGCCTTGGGGGCTGCACTACCTTCGTTTCTCATCATTCTGCTCATCGCCCTGTGCTTCCACCAGTTCATGGACATACCCTGGATAGCAGCCATGTTCCGTGGCATCAGACCAGCCGTGGTGGCACTCATCGCCGTGCCAACCTTCAACTTAGGCCAGTCGGCCCACCTCACCCTGGCCAACTGCTGGATACCCATCGCCACGGCACTGCTCATCTGGCTCATGGGTGTAAACCCCATCTTCATCATCTTGGCAGCCGGCATCGGCGGCTACCTCTACGGCATGTTCCTCAAACCTACAGAGTGACAACCTCTACATCTCCGCAAGACGACATCAAGACATAGCAAAAACATGATTTATCTATATTTGTTCATCACCTTCTTTGAGATTGGCATCTTTGGCTTTGGCGGCGGCTATGGCATGCTGTCACTGATACAGACAGAGACCGTTGTGCGCCACCATTGGCTGACATCGGCAGAGTTTACCAATATTGTTGCCATCTCACAGATGACACCTGGTCCCATCGGCATCAACTCTGCCACCTACTGTGGCTATACGGCCGTCCATAATGCCGGCTACAACGGCATGATGGCGGTATTAGGCTCTGCCACGGCAACATTCGCCCTGATGCTGCCCTCACTCATCTTGATGATACTCATCAGCAAGATGTTTCTCAAATACATGCAGACAGTAGCTGTGCAGAGTGTGTTCATGGCCCTGCGGCCTACGGTGGTAGGACTGCTGGCTGCAGCCACCCTGCTGCTGATGAACGCCGAAAACTTCAGTACTCCCACAACAGATGCATGGCAGTTTGGTGTCAGTGTATTCCTTTTCATTGCAACCTTCATAGGAACTAAATTTATACACATCAACCCCATTAAAATGATTGCCTATGCTGCTTTCGCTGGCCTTATGTTGCTCTATTAGCACAGCAACGATTCAACAAGACACCATCAAACCACCTACAGAAAGGAGAACATTCAGAACACCCATGGTTCATGACCCCGTCATGGCCGAAGAAGACGGGACCTACTATCTTTTCAGTACCGGTCACAACATCCAGTTGATGACGTCGCAAGACAGAACAAACTGGCAGTATCACCGTGGCGGTGTGCTTAAGGATATTCCACAGTGGACACAGGACAGCGTGCCCGGCTTCACCAACCACATCTGGGCCCCTGACGTGATACGCTGGCACGGACGCTGGTGGATGATGTATTCCTGTTCCACATTTGGCAAAAACACATCAGCCATCGGCCTGCTCTCCTCTCCTACCCTTACCCATGCGCAGTGGAAAGACGAAGGGTGCATCGTGAGCAGTCATGGAAAGAAAAGTCACAGACCCTTCACCGACTACAACGCCATTGACCCGAACATCATTATCGACGGCCAAGACACACCATGGCTGACATTCGGCTCTTTCTGGGACGGCATCCAACTGGTAAGACTCGACTCCACCATGCACATCCAGAAAGGCTGTACGCCCAAGACCATTGCCCGACGCTATGGCGAGAAGCGTACAGACTTGAAGAACCCAACCTCCAAATATGCCGGTACCAACGCCATTGAAGCACCTTTTATATATAAACGCAACGGCTGGTACTATCTCTTTGTCAGCTGGGACTACTGCTGTAGAGGCGAGAAAAGCTCCTACAAGGTTGTGGTGGGCAGGAGCCGTGACATAGAAGGTCCCTATCTGGACATGGAAGGAAAGGACATGGCGAAAGGCGGCGGAACGCTTGTCATAGAGGGAGACAAGAAAGAGTTTGAGGCCGTTGGCCACTGCTCTGTCTATGACGTTATCCAAGAAGGCTCTGATCTGACGGTCACCCTTTTCCTGTGCCACGGCTATAGCATCAAACTGGAAGGACATGCCATCCTGGTGCAACGCGAAATCACATGGAGTAAGGAAGGATGGCCACTACTCAAAAACTGACCATGCCGGACATCATTTCACCCTTTGCCCGCCCGCTCTATGTCATGCTGAAGCCGGCCGGCTCGCTTTGTAACATGCGGTGTGACTACTGCTACTACCTGGAGAAAAGCAAACTCTATCCGCAGAAGGAAGAACGCCTGATGAACGACGAAATGCTGGAGCTGTTCATCAAGCAATACATAGAGTCGCAGACACAACCCCAGATTCTCTTCACATGGCATGGCGGTGAGCCCCTTATGAGACCGCTATCGTTCTATCGGCATGCCATCAAACTTCAACGAAAATATGCCCACGGGCGGCAAATTGAAAACTGCATTCAGACCAACGGAACGCTTCTCACTGACGAGTGGTGTGTATTTTTTAAAGCCAACAACATTCTGGTAGGCATCTCCATCGACGGTCCGAAGGAGTTTCACGATTCCTACCGCCACACACAGCAGGGAGGTCCTACCTTCGACAAGGTCATGGCAGGCATCCGCCTGCTTCAGAAGCATGGAGTGGAGTGGAACGCCATGGCCGTGGTCAACAACCGTAACGCTGACCACCCACAAGCCTTCTACCAATTCTTCAAAAGCCTGGGATGCCAATTCCTGCAGTTCACTCCCATCGTAGAACGCACAGTGGAACGACCTGACGGCCTGACGCTGGCTCCAGGCATGACCACCGGCGGCGTCCTGACCGACTTCTCCATCACACCCCGACAGTGGGGCAACTTTCTCTGCGGGGTCTATGACCAATGGGTAAAAAACGATGTCGGAAAGGTCTTCGTTCAACTTTTCGATGCGTCACTCGCCAACTGGATGGGGGTAAATCCCGGCCTCTGCACGATGTCCTCACAGTGTGGTCACGCCGCCGTCATGGAAGCCAACGGAGACCTTTACTCCTGCGACCACTTTGTATATCCGGAACACCTGTTGGGCAACATCCGCCAACTAACCATCACCGGCATGATGTATGGACAACAGCAACAGGAGTTTGCAAAGATGAAAACGGCCTCGCTACCCCGGCAATGCCGTGAATGCAGATTTCTCTTTGCCTGTCATGGGGAATGTCCTAAGAACCGATTCATAGAAGACCGTCACGGCGAACCTGGTCTCAACTACCTTTGTACAGGATACAGACAGTTTTTTGAACATGTAGCCAACGACATGGAGTTCATGTGCAACGAACTGCGACACCAACGGCCACCGGCGAACATCATGGAAATGAAAAAGAAGTAAGGTTAAGAGGGAGTTTGCTCTATGTAGTATTCACTGCCAGTTTGTCTTTTCTTTCAGACAAACTGGCAGTAACCTTTCTAATGGAATAGCTTTTGCGACCACAACAGCAGAAAAACAAACAAGAAAGGAGACCATTATGACATTAGACAAATTTACCATCAAGGCACAGGAAGCCGTACAGCAGGCGGTCCAAACGGCACAGGCCAATGGTCAGCAGACCATAGAGCCCATACACCTCCTGCAAGGCATTCTGCAGAAAGGGCAGGATGTGGTGAACTTCATCTTCCAGAAGATTGGAGTAAACGGCGCTCAAATAGAAAAACTGGTGCAGACCGAACTGCAGCATCTGCCGCGTGTGAGCGGTGGGGAGCCTTACTTCTCCAATACGACGTCACAGGTGATACAACGCTCCATGGACATAGCCCAGAAGATGGGTGACGAGTATGTGAGCGTCGAGCCCATGTTGCTCGCCCTGCTCAAAGTCAGTTCTACAGCCAGCCGCATTCTCAAAGATGCAGGCTGCACAGAGGCCGACATGCAGAAAGCCATTCAAGAGTTACGCCAAGGACAGAAAGTGCAGTCGATGAGTGGCGACGAGAACTTCCAGGCTTTGTCCAAATATGCAAAGAACCTGGTAGATGATGCCCGCAACGGAAAGCTCGACCCCGTCATCGGACGTGACGATGAAATCAGACGCGTGCTTCAAATCCTGTCGCGCAGAACCAAGAACAATCCTATCCTTATTGGTGAACCGGGCACCGGTAAGACCGCCATCGTGGAAGGATTGGCGCAACGCATCGTGCGCGGTGACGTGCCTGAGAACCTGAAGAACAAAAGGCTCTTCTCACTCGACATGGGTGCCCTGGTGGCTGGTGCGAAATACAAGGGTGAATTTGAGGAGCGACTGAAAGGCGTCATCAAGGAGGTGACACAGGCTGAAGGCGACATCATCCTCTTCATCGACGAGATACACACCCTCGTAGGAGCCGGTGGAGGAGAAGGAGCCATGGACGCAGCCAACATCCTGAAGCCAGCATTGGCGCGCGGCGAACTGCGGGCCATCGGTGCCACCACACTGAACGAATACCAGAAATACTTTGAAAAAGACAAGGCTTTGGAGCGACGCTTCCAAACCGTGATGGTCGATGAACCAGACGAGCTGTCGGCCATTTCCATCCTGCGAGGACTGAAAGAACGCTATGAGAATCACCATAAAGTGCGTATCCAAGACGATGCCTGTATCGCTGCCGTGAAGTTGTCGGAACGATATATCAGCGACCGCTTCCTGCCCGACAAGGCTATCGACCTGATGGACGAGGCTGCTGCCAAGCTCCGCATGGAGCGCGACTCCGTACCGGAGGAGTTGGATGACATCAGCAGACAGCTGAAGCAACTGGAAATTGAACGTGAAGCCATCAAACGCGAAAACGACACCCAGAAGATTGCCCAGCTGGACAAGGATATTGCCCAACTGCGCGAGCAGGAGACACAGTTCCGTGCCAAATGGGAAAGCGAACGCGGACTGGTAAACCAAATACAACAGGACAAGCAGCAGATAGAGCAACTTCGCTATGAGGCAGAACGGGCTGAACGTGAAGGAAACTATCAGCGAGTGGCAGAAATCCGATACGGACAGTTACAGGCTTTGGAAAACGATATTGCCAAGATTCACGAGAAACTTCAGGCACAGGAGTCTGCACGCATGGTGCGCGAAGAAGTGACCGCTGACGACATTGCAGAGGTGGTAAGCCGTTGGACGGGCATTCCAGTCAGCCGCATGATGCAAAGTGAGAAGGAGAAGCTGCTGCATCTTGAAGAGGAGCTCCACCGTCGTGTCATCGGACAGGAAGAAGCCATCAATGCTGTCTCCGACGCCGTACGACGCAGCAGAGCCGGACTGCAGGACCCGAAGCGCCCCATCGCCTCATTCATCTTCCTCGGCACGACGGGTGTGGGTAAGACCGAATTGGCCAAGGCACTGGCAGAATACCTGTTCAACGACGAGAGCATGATGACGCGTATCGACATGTCGGAGTATCAGGAGAAGCATACCGTCTCCAGACTGATTGGTGCCCCTCCGGGATATGTGGGTTACGATGAAGGCGGACAGCTCACCGAGGCCGTTCGACGCAAGCCCTACAGTGTAGTTCTCTTCGATGAAATAGAAAAGGCTCACCCCGATGTGTTCAATATTCTGCTGCAGGTGCTGGACGATGGGCGACTGACCGACAACAAAGGACGGACGGCCAACTTCAAAAACACCATCATCATCATGACCTCCAATGCCACACGCGACCAGCTACGCATGACCATGCGTCCGGAGTTCTTGAACCGTATCGATGACATCATTACCTTTGAGCAGCTCTCCAAGGAACAGATTGCACAGGTGGTGACCCTGCAGATGAACAAGGTGAAGAGCATGCTGGAGCCACAGGGCTTCACCCTTGCCTGGACGCCACAAGCCATCAGCTATCTGGCAGAGGTAGGCTACGACCCGGAGTTTGGTGCACGACCTGTCAAGAGAGCCATACAGACCTATGTGTTGAACGAACTGTCCAAGAAGCTGCTCGCCGGCGAAGTGAACAAAGAAAAGCCCATCACCATTGATGAGTTTGGCGACGGGCTTGTATTCAGAAATTAAAACGTCAAGGGATTCAAGGGTGTCAAGACATTACTTGACAACCTTGCGTCCTCCAATGACATAGATTCCGTGAGGAAGTGACAAGAAGTCTGTACCCAAGCAACGACCGCTGAGGTCGAAGATGCGGAGGTCAGACTTCTTTTCGTTCTGACCGTTGAGGACGGTAATGCCGTTGGCGGTATTCGAAACCACCAACACCTCATCAAGGAACATGCGCTTGGTCGGTGAGAAGGTCAGCTTGACAACTCCATTTCCTGTCAGAGAGGTACTGAAGCTGGACCACTTCCCTTGTTTCATCGTAAAGTTAGCATTTCCCAACTGAGCGTCACCAGTAACTGACACCGTGAGTGCTGTGTCATCAGTTCCCCATGGAGCAGCCATAAAGCTCAGTGTGCAGTCACCGTCAATGCTGAAAGCCGGAGTTGTTGCGTCACCGGATTTTTTGCTACTTCCGAACTTACCACACTTATTAGCTCCATTCATTGACAAAGCAGTCCATCCCTCGTTATCAGTTTTAAGCGCACTACCTGCTACGCCCGCTCCACTAAACATATCATCATTGCCACCTGTGCCATTGCAGTCATCAAAAGACTCATAGAACAAGTAGTCGCCCTTCGGAACAACGGGCTCAACGATGGGATCGTCTCCTGGTTCATCACCTGGCTCATCGGAAGTTTTCTCATTTAAAACCAGTTTGATGGTGCCATCACTATTCTTAACGATATTCTTAATATCAATGGCCACAGAGCTTCCGCTCAAGTTTTTCAGAGTAGAGATACTGGTCTTACTGCCACCGTATAGATTGCTGGACGACGCACTATAGTAGAGTTTGGCTCCGTCGGCCGTCAGCACGCAGGCACGCTTTTTCGATTTGGTATTGTTCAGAGTATTATTACTCCACTGGTTGTAGCTATAGGCGATACGTGTAACAAGCACTCCCTTGCCATAGCTGGAGGGGTAGAATGTACCAGGCTGACGGTTTTCAAAAATGAACGTCTCATTACTACTGCACCGATGTATATAAGCAGAATTCTCGGCTGTACCCAGAGGAGACTGAAGTGTCACCTCGGAGGAGTCTCCAAATTCCTTCAGTTCCAGCCATCCCATATAGCTCTTCTCATAGGCATTGTAGCCGATGGGAGCATAGGAGTCACCCTCGTAGGCACCAGTATCCATGATAGACCAGTTTCCGAAGGCATCATCGTTGCTGTAGCTATAGTCGGTACAATAAAAGTCTGGCAGTCCGAGGGCATGACCAAACTCATGGCAGAACACTCCCATTCCCATCAATGCAGTACCTCCAGAATAAAGTTCGTTACCGATAAAGAACGAGTTGAAGTGTACCCCATGGTAGTCTCCACCTTTCAAATCTTCAACATCATCCCACTCGCAGGGCCACAAAAACTTGGAGTTGGCCGTTGTCTGCTGTTCTGTAGCCTCACCCTTGCCTGCATAGAACATAGCAAGCAGGGGAACACCGGTGGAGTGGTTGCTGTCGCCGGCGGGCAAGACATATTTGGAGAAGTCGATGCCCAGCGTATTGACGGCCTTGTCAAGGACATCACCAGGCAGGAGGTCCAGATGCTGATCCTCATCATTACTATTATTGGTACCGTAGTAAGCATATCCTCTGTCAAGGGTCACAATACCTACAACTTCGAAGGTCGGTACAAATTGTCCCCCACTCTGCGCCTTGAAGTAGTCACGCACAGATCCGACACAGCCACTTTCGTCGTGATAACCTTCTTCATTATAGTAGCGTGTCATCTTAGCTACAGTGGTGGTCGATTTGAATTTCAGGTCAGAGAACTGCACCATCACGACAGGGATGGTAAACGAGCCGATGCTCGGCACAGAGCCCATGCTCATCTTTCCCTTCTTACCCAAGCCATCGCTGGTGGAGGCATAGATAGCCTTACGGCGTGCGCTCTTGGCAGCCATACGTGCCTCGCGCTTGGCGGTGAGCACCTGACGGTCCACCTGCTGATACAGGTTGTCGCCCTGCATGACATAGCAAGTCCCATCGGCAGCCTGCATCCAATGGCCATGCTCGTCGCCCACCATCTGGGCACTTACTTCCTGACCGTTGGTTAACTTCAATGTCTGCCACATTCCCCTCTTAGCCGGGATAGCAAACATCATCATGGTCACCATCATCAGTGACATCATCACAATTGTTCTTTTCATTCCTTTTATATTAATACATTTTTTTCATAAAGTCACAAAAGGCGTGCAAAATTACAACAAATAATCAGCAAGACAAACAAAAAAACGTATTTTAACCCTCACTTTCTTCTCTGTGACTTTGTTTTTCACTACCTTTGCAGGGAAATCTGAAGCCCTCACGATCTGATTGTCTCTGCAATCATCGTGGTTTTATGAGCCTTAAAACAAAACATGATGGAAGAAAAAGAAAAGTTGGCAGCAGGTCTGCCGGAAAACGCATTCAGAGAATTGAAAGAAGGTGAGCAGTATCGTCCGCTGATGGACCCTGCCCGCAACTACCCGGAGGTTACCGGCTGGTCGGTGACATGGGGTGTACTCATGGCCATGCTCTTCTCAGCAGCTGCTGCCTACCTCGGTTTGAAGGTGGGACAGGTTTTTGAGGCCGCCATCCCCATCGCCATCATCGCCGTGGGTGTCTCCACCGCAGCCAAGCGGTCGAAGGCCTTGGGAGAGAATGTCATCATTCAGAGTATCGGAGCCTGTTCCGGTTCCGTGGTAGCCGGTGCCATCTTCACACTTCCCGCCATCTACATTCTGCAAGCCAAATATCCGGAGATGTCAGCCTCGTTCATCAACATCTTCATTTCTTCCCTTTTGGGTGGAATCATCGGCATCTTGTTCCTCATTCCCTTCCGCAAATACTTTGTTCAGGATATGCATGGCAAGTATCCGTTCCCTGAAGCCACCGCCACCACACAGGTGCTGGTCTCTGGCGAGAAGGGCGGCGACCAGGCCAAGCCGCTGCTCATCGCAGGCCTTGTGGGTGGCCTCTACGATTTCATCGTGGCGACCTTCGGGTGGTGGAACGAAAACTTCACCACGCGTGTGGTGGCATGGGGAGAGCAATTGGCCGATCAAGCCAAACTGGTGTTTAAGGTGAACACGGGTGCTGCCGTGTTGGGCCTGGGCTATATCATCGGTTTCCGCTATGCCCTCATCATCTGTCTCGGCTCATTGGCTGTTTGGTGGATTATCGTTCCGAGCATGGCCCTGCTGTTTGGCGACCAGGTTCTCAACGCATGGGATCCCTCCATCACACAGACCGTGGGCGAGATGTCACCAGAGCAGATTTTCAGAGCCTACGGAAAGTCTATCGGTATCGGCGGCATTGCCATGGCCGGCATCATCGGTATCATCAAGTCGTGGGGCATCATCAGAAGCGCTGTCGGACTGGCCGCCAAAGAGATGAAAGGAGGCGGTGAGGCCGGAACAAGCAGTCAGCAACTCGTTCCTCGCACCACCCGCGACCTCTCGTTCAAGTTTATCGCCATAGCCTCGATACTCACCATTTTAGTGACCTTTCTATTCTTCTGGTTTGGGGTGATGGACGGCAACATGCTCTTCGCCCTCGTGGCCATCGTCCTTGTGGCTGTCATAGCTTTTCTCTTTACCACCGTGGCTGCCAACGCCATTGCCATCGTGGGCTCCAATCCTGTGAGCGGCATGACACTCATGACACTTATCCTGGCCTCCGTCGTCATGGTGGGCGTAGGTCTGAAGGGCACCAGCGGCATGATAGCAGCGCTCATCATGGGAGGCGTGGTTTGCACCGCCCTCTCCGTGGCAGGCTCGTTTATTACTGACTTGAAGATTGGCTATTGGCTGGGTACCACTCCACGCAAGCAAGAACAATGGAAATTTCTCGGTGTGCTGGTCTCTGCTGCCACCGTAGGCGGTGTGATGATGTTGCTCAACGAGACCTACGGCTTTGCCAGTGGTCAGCTGGCAGCACCGCAGGCTAACGCAATGGCCGCCGTCATCGATCCCCTGATGAATGGTGTGGGTGCTCCTTGGCTACTATATGCTATCGGTGCGGTCTTAGCCATTGTGCTCACCTGGTGCAAGGTGCCGGCCCTGGCCTTTGCCCTGGGAATGTTTATCCCCATGGAACTGAACATTCCATTGATTGTGGGCGGTGCCATCAACTGGTATGTGCACAACAGTGAGAAGGGAACACTCATCGCAAGTGGCTTCATTGCCGGTGGCGCCCTCATGGGAGTGGTATCAGCCCTATTGCGCTTTGCCGGCTACAACCCCATCGACGAGAACTGGTTAGCCAACTCTTGGTCAGAAGCTCTCTCCCTGGTAGCCTACCTCTGTCTCATCGTTTACTTTATCCGGGCAGCGAAAGAATCCAAGTGACAAAGCAGGAGTTCATACAACTGGTGCTGCGCCACTTCGACTTTGAACCGACAAATGAACAGCGGCAAGCACTTCAGACACTGACCGATTTTCTGGCCGACCGCGAAGAGCGTAGTGCTATGTTACTACGCGGTGCGGCCGGAACGGGAAAGACCACACTCTCTGGTGCCGTAGTGAGAACACTCGACAGTCTCGGACAGAAGTTTATGCTCCTGGCTCCTACGGGCCGTGCAGCTAAAGTCTTCAGCCTGAACAGCGGCCACCAGGCGTCCACCATCCACCGTTGTATCTACCGGCAGAAAGAATTTGAAGGCGACTTCAATCTCAACTATAATGCCTTCGCCTATACATTGTTCCTGGTTGACGAGGCTTCAATGATTGGAACACAGCTCTTGGAAGACCTCGTCAGCTATGTATATAGCGGGCGGGGCTGTCGGCTCATCCTCATCGGCGACCATGCCCAGCTTCCTCCCGTAGGAGAAGAGTGGTCACCGGCACTCACAACCAGCGAGCTGCGCATGCAGGGACTGACTGTCCACGAGGCCACCCTCAACGAAGTGCTACGCCAGGCAACAGAGAGCGGCATTCTCTATAATGCCACACTGATCAGAAACTACCCCACCCTGCCATCCGCTTCCCAAATTCTTCCTCGTATTCAACTGAAAAACTTTGCCGACCTCCATATCATTAGTGGGGCCGACTTCGTGGAACACCTGGAACAAAGCTACCGGGAAGTGGGAATTGACGAAACCATCGTGGTGACAAGAAGCAACAAATGGGCCGTCACCTACAACCTCGGCATCCGCAACACCCTTCTCGATCGGGAAGAACAACTGGAACGCGGTGACATGCTGATGATTGTGAAGAACAAGTATCTTCAGGGGAACCAGAAGATGCTGGCGGCACAGAGGGAGCAAGAGACGGGGAATGTTCAGGAAGGGAAAGTGGCGCAAGCCGTTCAGGGCATGCAGAAAGAGCTCTCCTTCATTGCCAACGGCGACCGCGCCCGAGTTCTTCGTGTGAGAAAGCAGCGAGAACTATACGGATTCCATTTCGCCGACGTGCTGCTACAGTTTCCCGACTACGACAACCAAGAGTTGCAGACCGTCATCATTACCGATAGCCTCACCACCGAAGCCCCAGCCCTCACGGAGGAACAGCAGCACCAACTTTACGAAGAGGTCATGGCCGACTATGCCGACATACCACGGAAGGCCGACCGCATCAAAGCTCTCAAAGAAGATCCTCACTACAATGCCTTACAAGTTAAATATGCCTATGCCGTCACCTGCCACAAGGCACAGGGCGGGCAATGGGCTCACGTCTATATAGATCAGGGCTACATGCCAACGGGTTCCACCGCCTCGGTCTCTCTCCATGCCCATCAGCCATCACCGAGCGAATATATCCACTGGCTCTACACCGCCTTCACCCGTGCCACCGATCACCTCTTTCTCGTCAACTGGCCCAAGGAACAACTGTAGCACACCCTCTTTTTCCCTTCTTCACTAAAAAACCCCACAGAGACTTCTCTGCAGGGCTCTTGATATAGTAAAATCTTCTTTCTTACAGGTTGGCAAGTTCCACCACTTTATCAACGGCTGCGGTGAGACCTTCTGCATTCTTACCTCCAGCCTGAGCGTAATGAGGCTGGCCACCGCCACCACCCTGGATGAGCTTGGCAGCTTCACGAATCATCTGACCAGCATTCAAGCCATGGTCTTTTACAAGGTCATCACTCATCATGATGCTCAGCATGGGCTTCTCTTCAAAGACAGAGCCGATAGCACAAAGGAACGGCGGTTCCACACTGGCGCGGAGCTTGAAGACCAAGTCTTTGACCTGGGCCGGGGCCATGTTGATGACACGCGTGATGACATTGACATGGTTGATGGGCTGTATCTCTGTGAGCAGATAGTCCTTGGTACGCTCTACGGCCTGAGCCTGGAAGTGCTCTATCTCCTTCTTCATAGAGTCGTGCTCTTCGATATACTTCTTGATAACAGCCTCTAAGTCTTTGGCATTGTTGAAGAAGGCCTTTACCGCCTTGAGATGGTCTTCCATGACATAGAGCAGATCCTCACACTCCTGCCCCGTCTTGGCTTCGATACGGCGGATGCCTGCTGCCACGCTGCTTTCTGAGATAATCTTGAAGAAACCTATTCTTCCCGTACTGCTGGCATGGATGCCACCACAGAACTCACACGACGGCCCGAAACGTACCACACGCACCGAGTCACCATATTTCTCACCAAAGAGGGCGATGGCCCCCATTTTCTTTGCTTCTTCGAGTGGCGTATTGCGATGCTCATCAAGAGGTATGTCTTCGCGAATCATGCTGTTCACCAGGCGCTCTACCTGACGCAGCTCCTCATCAGTGACCTTCTGGAAGTGGGAGAAGTCGAAGCGCAGCACGTCGGGAGACACAAAGGAGCCTTTCTGCTCCACATGGTCGCCCAGCACCTGCTTCAACGCATAATCGAGCAGGTGGGTGGCAGTGTGATTGGCAGCACTGGCATTACGCTTGTCGGTATCCACGCAGGCCATAAACTCTGCCGTGGGGTCCTTGGGCAATTCCTTTACGATATGTATGCTCTGGTTGTTCTCACGTTTGGTGTCAATGATGGTGACGGTCTCGTTTTCAGAGACGAGCACACCCTGATCGCCAACCTGTCCACCCATCTCGCCATAGAAAGGAGTGTTGTCGAGCACCAGCTCATAGAAGGATGTCTTCTTCTGCGTCACCTTTCGATAACGAAGGATATGACAGGAGTATTCAGTATAATCGTAACCTACAAACTGCTGTTCGCCAGACTGCAGATCTACCCAGTCTCCATTCTCTACCTGTGCGGCATTGCGGGCACGGTCTTTCTGCTTCTGCATCTCGACATTAAACTGTTCCTCATCCACCGTAAAACCTTCTTCGCGACAGATCAGTTCTGTCAGGTCGAGCGGAAATCCGTATGTATCGAAGAGGCGGAACGCGTTGGTGCCGTCGAGCACAGTCTTGCCCTGAGCCTTCATGTCGGCCATGGCACTGTTGAGCAGGCTGATGCCACGCTCCAAGGTGCGCAGGAAGGCGTCTTCCTCTTCCTTCATCACACGGCCTATCAGCTCACGCTGTGCAGGCAATTCAGGGAAGGCGTCGCCCATCTCCTGTATGAGCACAGGCAACAGTTTATAGAGGAAGGCCTCTTTCTGTCCAAGGAACGTGTAGGCATAGCGCACGGCGCGGCGCAAGATGCGGCGGATGACATATCCTGCCTTGGCATTACCCGGCAACTGGCCGTCGGCAATAGAGAAGGCCACTGCACGCAGGTGGTCGGCACATACTCGCATGGCGACATCGGTAGCCTCATCGCTTCCATATTTCAGTCCGGTGATGGCTTCCTCTTCCTTGATGATGGGCTGGAAGATATCGGTGTCATAGTTGGAATGCTTGCCCTGCATCATGCGCACCAGTCGTTCGAATCCCATTCCTGTGTCGATGACTTTCATGCCGAGCTTCTCCAAGGAACCGTCGGCCTTACGGTTATACTGCATGAAGACGATGTTCCAGATTTCGATGACCTGCGGATCGTCTTTGTTGACCAGCTCACGACCGGGCAGTCCCTTAGCTTTCTCTTCCGCAGGACGGCTATCGACATGAATCTCTGAGCACGGTCCGCAAGGACCCGTATCACCCATCTCCCAGAAGTTGTCATGCTTGTTGCCATTGATGATATGGTCGGCCGGCACATGCTTCAACCAGAAATTGGCAGCCTCATCGTCGCGCTGCAAACCTTCTGAAGGGTCTCCCTCGAAGACTGTCACATAAAGGTCTTCAGGATTCAGTTT
>CAMNOK010000030.1 GCA_946546825.1 uncultured bacterium | reverse complement strand
GAAAAAGTATGTAACGAAAGACAGATTTTGGAGAATTAACGCAGATGACCGTAAATTCTGACTTTGGAAGTTTTTCCTGGAAGAGAAGACTTGCGGAAGTAACTTTTTCAGTTTATCTTGTATCTCATTAGAAAAAAAATAGTATCTTTGTGCTATAATATTGGCAATATGGAACAAGGACACCAAAAACGGAAAGCGATATGACAAATAAAGAACCTGGATTTGTTTACATATTGACCAATCCCAGTTTGAGAGAGAAAATATGGACGCTGATCAACGTGATGTTTCAGGAGTTTACCAAGGTGAAAGTTTTTCTCCTACAACGGAAAGGTGATTGATGAGATAAAGAAAGAAAAAATAGCAAGCGATACATAAATGGCCTTCGGAATAGATATATTAGAAGATGAGATAAAATCATGGGGATACGAGATTCTTGAGAATCTCCTCCGTGACCGAACCACAGGCGAGAATATCATCTGGGCAACGGAAGACTACTCGTCTGTTGGTGAGGGCTACTCGTTTCATGATCAGATAACGATAGAGAAGATAACGGGTGAGCACCAAAGTCTGATTCGTCCGCGCGTGCTCAAGACAAAGGAACGGCAGACCGGACGCTCCAAGGGTATGGCAGAGATTTTCACGCCCTCGTGGGTGTGCAACGAACAGTGCAATGTGGTCGATGACGCATGGATGGAACAGAAAAATGCCTTCAACGTGGCGAGTAAAAGCGGCAAGACCTGGCAGGCCACTACCGGCAAGATTGAGTTTACGGGAGAAAAGACCTGGCAGGACTATGTCCACTCCACTCGCTTGGAGATTACCTGTGGCGAAGCACCCTACTTGGTGAGCCGTTATGATACTACCACCGGCGTGTTAATCCCGATAGAGCAGCGTATCGGTATGCTCGACAGGAAACTGCGCATTGTCGGTGAGAATACGGAGTCAAAAGACGACTGGCTCTTCTGGGCGCAGGTTGCCTACAAGAATATCTACGGCTACGAGTGGCAGGGCGACAGTCTGCTGCTGGCCCGTGAGGCACTGCTGTTGACCTACATCGAATATTATCAGGCGAAATTCTGTGAAGAGATGCCAAGTTTTGATATCTTATGTGGCATTGCCTCTATCATCTCCTGGAACCTCTGGCAGATGGACGGGCTGAAATGCGTGATACCCAACTCATGTCGCAACGGCATACGCAAGGAAACTGACTTGTTTGGTAACGTCAAGGAGATAGAAGAGAAGTGTCCGGGATGCAAGAAGAAATTGGGCAACGTCTGGGGGCACAACGGCATCTACTGCGTCATTGCCGACTGGAAAGACGACGACGACCCGTCGGGCGAGAATACTGAAAAGGTCAGATTTGTGGACTTAATGAAGAAATCATAGAGATGGAAGGAATACAAGTCATAGACGCTACTATCAGGGGGCGCGTAGAGCCGCACATCTATGCCTTCCGCACGTTGGATGTTCCCTCCTTCACCAAGGTGGGCGATACCTACCGACCAGTTGACGTGCGCTTGAACGAGTGGCGCAGCAAATATAAGAAAGGGGTTGAGGAACTCTTTCGCGGCAGTGCACTTGTGAACGCAGACACCTATTTCAGAGACTATGCCGTTCACCGCTATCTGGAAGATGAGCATTTTCATCAGCTTCAACCAAGCGAGGTGAAGCCCGGAGTGTATTACTCTAACGAATTCTACAGGAACGTAGAAAAAGAACACGTTAATAGTGCCATTGAAGAGATAAAAGCCGACTATGGCAATCCAAACAGTAAATACACCTATTATAATACGGTTGAGCGGCTGCCTGAGGGTCGTGCCGTGTTCAATCGAGATGCCGACTGGCAACCACGAAAAAACCAGAAAGAGGTTATTGACAATTTTATCAGTGCTTATAATGCTCACCGCAGCAACCTCTTGATGTATGCCGTGATGCGCTTTGGCAAAACCTTCACGTCGCTCTGCTGTGCCAAAGCCATGAATGCCAAGTTAGTGGTGGTGGTGTCAGGTAAGTCGGCCGTTGCCGACGAGTGGCGGGAGAACGTGCAGCGCCCCAAGATTTTCAAAGGCTACCACTTCGTCAGTGCATACGAACTTGACCGCAACCGCAACATCATTTCCAAACTGCTTAACGAAGACGACGATGAGGGTGCTTACGACAAGAAACGGGTTGTCGTGTTTCTAACCCTGCAAGATTTGCTGCAGGTGAAGGCTCGCCATAGCGACCTCTTTCAACACAATCAAGTCGGCCACATCGACCTGCTCATTATCGATGAAACCCACTTCGCTGCCCGCTCGGAACAAACGGGCAAAGTGCTGAATGGAGAAATGGACGAGTGGGTAGAAGAACTGGACTCTACCGTGCGCAGGTTTCGCTCGCGAGTGAGGTTGCACCTTTCCGGCACACCCTATCGCATTCTAATGAACCATGAGTTTGAGGAGCAAGACATCATTGCCAGAGTTCAGTATAACGACATCCATGAGGCTCAACAGCAATGGTATGAGGACAACCTCAAGAAGAGCGAGGAAGAAATGGAGGATGACTGGAAGAACCCCTACTACGGTTTCCCGCAGATGGTGCGTTTCGCCTTCAACCTCAACGACTCTGCCCGTCAGCGCCTCGATGAGCTGAAAAAGGCAGGCAAAGAGTATCAACTGAGCGTGCTCTTTGACACAAAGTCCGTCAACAACGGTGACGGAATAAAGCAGCAGCAATTCTTGTATCGTGCAGAAGTGCTTGAACTGTTGCAGGCCATCGACGGAAGCAGGAGCGACTCCAACATTTTCAGCTTCCTTGATTATGAGAAAATACAGCAGGGCGAGATGTGCCACCATATGGTAATGGTGCTGCCCAGCCGCAATGCCTGTGATGCTATGGAGACATTACTGAAAGAGGAGACTGCCAACCACTCTTTCCATCATCTGCAGGACTACAATATCATCAATATCTCTGGCAATGACGGGCCAAGCGAATACAAGGGCGATGACTACTCCCGCCACGTCAAGGATTTTATAGCCAAGAGTGAGCAACGTGGTGAACGAACCATCACGCTTACCGTTGGAAAAATGCTCACTGGAAGCACGGTTAGGGAGTGGGACACCATGATATTTCTTAAGGGCACATCGTCGCCACAGGAGTATGATCAAGCCATTTACCGTTTGCAAAGCCAATACGTGCAGAAGATTCTCACAACCCACCCCAAGACGAAGAAGGAAGAATATGTTGTCAGGGACATGAAGCCCCAGACACTACTGGTAGATTTCGACCTGAATCGTATGTTCAAGATGCAAAGGTGGCGCACACTCATTTCAAATGCTATACATGGCAAAAAAGGCAATACGGATCTGAAAGAACAGTTAGATGAAGACCTCAACATCTCGCCCATCATAACCATTGACAACAATGCCATACAAAGGGTTACACCTGTTGACATCATCAATAAGCTGAGAGAGTATGACAACAGCAAGAGCCTGATGGATACAACTGCCGACATATTGATTGATAATGGTGTGTTTGACGATGACTTGCTGAAGGCGCTGATAGAGAAACAGCCCGAGCTGAAAGGCAAGGTGGGCATTTTTTCTTCGAAGCCTTTCGAGGAAGAAGGCAGTGATGCCGACATTCCCGATGCTGGTGACGACAAGAAAGATGCAAAGCAAAACAAAGATAGTAAAGAGAAAAAGCCTGCCGACGAACTAAAATCGCTGAAACATCGGCTTCAGACTTATTACTTCAAGATTTTGCTCTTCGCCTACCTGTCAGACCTTGAAGAACAATCCTTAGACGATGTGATACGCAACATTCAAGACCCCATGCATCCCGAATGCCGCCGAATTACCAGACACCTGGAACTTGACTTGGAGGGTCTGAAACTGATTCGCAGAACTGCCAACCACCTCTGCTTGGCAGACCTTGACAACAAGATACACAACGTCGATACGCTGAGTGGCGACAAGGATGCTGACATACAGACGGCCATGCGTCGTTTCTCACGTCTTTCCGACAACATCATCACCACACCGCCACACATAGCAGCAGAGATGGTAGGCATTCTGCCTGACGATGTCACCGCCAACTCACGCTTCTTGAATATCGCAGGCAAGACGGGCGAGTTTGAAAATGCCCTGATAAACAGATATGGCGATGACGTGAAACCAAACATCTATACCCTGCCTATCAACGGCGTGACTTACGAGTGTACACTGAAGATGTATAAATTGTTGGGTATCCCAACGAAGAACATCCTTAACTTCAGTGCTTTCGATTTAATTGACCCCGACAAAAAACAAGAGAAAATAAAGATACTACAAGATATGAATTATGATGTTTGCATAGGCAATCCGCCCTATAACAGATTGGATGGCGGAGCAGGAGTGAGCGCTGTGCCCATCTATCCAGGTTTTGTTGACGCAGCAAAAAAAAGCAATTCTCATTATATTTCAATGATTATGCCGGCAAAATGGTATAATGGCGGCCGAGGATTAGATGAATTCAGAGAAACAATGCTGCATGATAAGCAACTTAAAATGCTACATGATTATGCAGACACGCACGACTGTTTCCCAACGGTTGATGTGGCAGGCGGCGTTTGTCATTTCCTGAGAGACAGAAAATACGAAGGCCTTTGCAAATTTGTGTCGTGCAAGGGAGAAGAAAAGAAAGCCACAACAAGAGACCTTAGCGAGTCGGAAGTACTCATCAGATTCGGCGAGGAAGTAGACATACTGGATAAGATACAGGCTACCAATCCAGAATATCTTAGCAGTAAGGTGTATTCTCAAAAGCCCTTTGGACTTCGTACCTATGTCAAGCCCATTGAAGATGGAGATATTTGTCTTAGATATAATGGTGGTATGGGAGCCTATAAGCGGGAATTGATAACTACGAATAGTGACTTGATTGACAAATGGAAGATAATAACATCGTGTCTGACAGCAGAACATGCAGGTGAAACTGATAAGAATGGACAAAAGAGGATCCTTTCGACTTTGGAAATTTTAGAGCCTGGAACAATCTGCACCGAAACATATATGCTGTTGAGCGTTTTTGATTCAAAAGAGGAGTGCGTTAATATGTTCAACTATCTGAAAACAAGATTTGTACGAGAGTTAATTGCTATGACAACATCCACACAGCATATGGCAAAGGCCAATTTCCGCTTTGTCCCACTACAAGATTTCTCTCGCCCATGGACAGAGAAAGACCTATATACGAAGTACAAACTGACAGATAAGGACATTAAGTTCATAGAAGCTATGATTAAACCTATGGATTAAAAAAGAAGTAACTGCAAATAGCAATAGAACCGCAGTTTCCATGTATATTCCAAATTTTCTACGACAGTATGTCGTTGGCTAAATAGAAATGGAAGTAAGACGTTTATGGGACTATCGAAGAATTCGAGATATGAGCAAAATATCAATCAGATTTTACAAGGACCTAAGATGCGGGCTGTCTGGGACGATGAACAGAATCTACTGGAGGTACCTGAAGGCTAAACTGCTCCTGACGGCAAGTCGTAATTAACGACATTTTATAATCTATATATGCTCATTGCCCTTAGATATAGGGTACGCTCCATCATTCCAACATGGTTCAGACAGTGGGTAAATGATAGGTTTAAAGAATATATTGTCAAAGGATTTACGCTTGTTGCTTCAGACGTTGATGCGGCCTTCATTTTGTCAAAATAAATTCGATTTTTGGACAAAATTTGGGGCATTTTGCAGAAAAACAAATCATGGGTCTTCATTTTGAGAGTATTTCGCATAACAGAATTCCGCCGATGGCTATTGAACGAGAGAGAGTCTTACTGCCTGCCCCGAAGGAATGCTCTTTTCCTAAAACAGAATGTATTCTCCGCCAAAGTCAGTCACTTTTACTCCTAAAGTCAATCTCTTTTCGAGCCGAAGTCAATCACTTTCTCTCGCAAAGTCAATCACTTTCTCTCGCAAAGTCAATCACTTTTAGATGTGAAGTCAGCCACTTTGTGCGGAAAAGTCTTTTACTTTAGGAGCCAAGGTCGGTCACTTTTAGAGAGAGAGTCATACCAATTTGTTATCAATCTCAATGATTATGGGTGACAAAAGTCGGTCATTTAGGCTTGTCTGCCAACCCACATTTCTACAAAGTTTACTGCTTGCAGGAAAAGCAAAAGGCTCTGTTTTGCCTTCAAAAGCCTCTTTTGTGACACCTGTAGAGGGGTGATGCGACCACAGACCGGGCACAGAACGATATGACTTTGGGTGGTTGTTTTTCCAGAATCCAAAAATCCATTGTAAAGATATGTGATTGAACTTTCTTAGTGAAACTTTGCCATGATGGTTGTAAAACGAGCGAAGAAATTCAGATTGTTTTGTAGGTTTTCTGTTTCCAATTGTGCGGACTTCAAAGAATTTTTGTATTTTTGCATGAAAATAGAACGCGTCATTTATGCCAAAGGAAAATACAGGCGCATCTTTTGATGCCATCATGCATGACCTGAAGGAACGGAAGTTTGCTCCTATTTATATATTAATGGGGGAGGAACCGTATTTCATAGACAAGATTTCGGACTATTTGGTTGAACATGTACTGCAACCGGATGAACAGGCCTTTAACCAGACTGTATGTTTCGGTGCTGATGTCACATCTGCACAGATTGCTGACATGGCGCTACGATATCCTATGATGGCCGAATTTCAAGTGGTCATAGTCAAGGAAGCACAGAATTTGAAAAATTGGGAGCCACTGGAGAAATATTCAGAGAAGCCTGTCCCTACAACTGTCCTCGTGTTGTGTCATAAAAATGGTACGCTGGATCGTAGAAAAAAAACTGTGGCGGCTCTTTTGAAACATGTGGAGACCAATGGTGGTGTAGTTTTTGAGAGCAAAAAAAAGCGTGACTATGAATTGCCAGGTTTTATCGAAGGATATCTAAAACTGCATAAAGCCACGATAGACCACAAAGCATCTCAGATGATTGCCGATTATATAGGAGCCGATTTGAGCCGACTGACTTCAGAATTGGATAAGGTACTTATCTCCCTTCCGGAAAGTAGGAGAGAGGTGACACCAGAGATTGTTGAGCGAGAGATAGGTGTTAGTAAGGAGTTTAATAGCTTCGAACTGCGTGATGCCATTGTCAATAGAAATATTTTTAAGGCTAATCAGATTGTGAAATATTTTGACAATAATCCTAAGGCTGGCTCCATCTATTCGTTTCTCCCATTGCTCTTTAATTATTTCCAAAATTTGATGATTGCATTCTATGCACCTCAAAAAACGTCAGAAAACAGTGTCGCACAGTATCTGGATCTGAAATCAGGATGGGCCGCAAAAGACTATATGACGGGTATGAAAAACTACACCGCCATGAAAACTCTCCAGATAATTTCAAAAATGAGAGAAATTGATGCTAAAAGTAAGGGCCTTGATAACCCAAATACAGGTGCAGGAGATCTGATGAAAGAGTTAATTTTCTTTATTTTGCATTGATTTTCTTCACAGATTTTCACATATTAAGTTCTAGAATAAGTGCTCTTCAGGAGCACTTTTTTTTGCCTAAAGTACGATGAATAAAAGGGATTCCAGCTGTTCTTATAGCTCAAAACTCGCGAATTTTTAAGCGTCCCATCACCTGTTTATAAAAACGAGAAAAATGCTCAAAATCCGACTTTCCACAAACTTTTTAATTTTTTGTTCACATCTATTTGCATTTACAATTCCAAATATACAAACGTAAAACAAGTAGTGTATTTATAATCATAAAGCGGTTTAGGATTGTAATATTTAAGTTTAAATTTGTTGTGGGACTAAAGCATCAGGATTCTAAAGCAGCTAAGAGCCATCCAAAAATAAAGGATTTATAAATATGCAACATTTCTTTGCTTATGATAAGTTGTTGGAAATCAGTAAGATAATAGGTTTTATGAAAGCGTTTTTTGTGTTCTCTGAATAGGAATATTGCATATAAAGCGTCAGATAACCCCTTTTTAAACGGATATTCAATGCAGAATAGCTTGATAACCAGTAGTCTGATGCTTTTATAGTAAAGTTTTTCAAAGATATGCCTTTTTTATGAATTTTGAATTTTAAATATCCAATCTTTGAATCTCTAAATTTACAAATCAGATTTCCAAACTTTACATTTGTAATTCAAAAGTATTGAGATTTAAAATTTAGACCGCAAATGTTGTGTATTCCAAATTTTTGCTTTACCTTTGTAAAATCAAATGGAAAAGTGAAAATTGGTGGCTATTGACCCCATAACACACCTAACGATAAAAACTTTGGTATGAAAGATAGAATTAGAAAGATCATGGAGAGCCAACATATGGCACAACAGACTTTTGCTCAGTTTATTGAAAAATCACCCGCTACACTGAGTAGTATTTTCAACGGTCGTACTCGTCCTACCCTTGATATTGTTGAGGCAATCAAATCTAAGATACCTGCCATCTCAACCGATTGGTTGATGTTCGGGCGCGGTCCGATGTATCTTGATGTTCCCCATGATGTCAGTAACCCTTTAGACGGAAAGCCTAAAACTTCCGATGAGCCTACGCTTGACTTCATGTCTGAAACTTCTGCCCTATCGGACATGTCTGAGCAGCGTTCTCAAAGTCAGAGTGTTGAAAGAACACTTAAAAATAATGATCGAAATTCTGTGAAATATATTGACAAAGTATCTAAGAGGATAACTGAAATTAGAGTTTTTTATGATGATCAGACTTGGGAATCGTTTCTTCCAAAGACATCCAAGAGTTAGGTGTTTTTTTTTTATTCACCCATTTCCCGATTCCTGTTCAGAGTGAACATAAATATGAGGCATGATGTCCGTCATTGTTCATTTACGAACTAATCTTATCTCTGGGTGGCACGACTTCTGATAGTGTTTTTTTATGAAGATGATAAAGAAGATCTGCATAGTGGTTTATTCACTGATAGTCATTGTGATGGCTGTCATAACGATCATCGGGAAATTTCTGGGTATAGACTATGTTGCCACCCACTGTTACGGAGCGTGGTGGTTTACGTTGTTGTGGGCTTCTCTGGTCATCGTTGGCATATTCTATTTTATGTTTCAGCGGGTGCACCGATGGTGGGTTGTCATGTTGCACACATCGTTTGTTCTCATTCTCTTCGGTGCGTTGCTCACCCATCTTACGGCATGGAAAGGCGTTGTTCATCTTCGTACTGGAGAGCAGAAGAACAATTATTCCACGTTGGTAGATGGACAGCCGAGAGAACGTATTTTACCTTTTACTCTGATTCTGAACCATTTTGAGGTGAAATATCATCCAGGCACCAAGGCCCCAGCAGACTATGAGTCACAACTGTCGGTCATCGATGGTGATAATAAGAAGGATTTCACAGTGTCTATGAATCATATCTATTCCTATCGTTCTATCCGTATCTACCAGATGTCGTATGACTCCGATGAACAAGGAAGCGTACTCTCGCTGAATAGTGACCCTTACGGCATTCCTGTGACATACACGGGCTATGCCTTACTTTTCTTTTCGCTCATATATATGCTATTCGATCCGCAGGGAACTTTCCGTCGGTTGTTGCGCATGTTATCGTTATTGCTGATGCTTGTTGTCCCCGTTTTTATGCAAGCAGATGTCTGTCACAACTCATCCCTCCCTGTTCTACCCCAGCCAACAGCGGCCAAATTCGGAGAGCTGAATATTCTCTACAACAACCGCATCTGCCCGATGCAAACCTACGCTTTGGACTTCACGAAGAAGTTGTATGGCAAGACGCACTATGGTGAATATACAGCCGAACAAGTGTTGACAGGCTTCCTTTTCTGGGGCGAAAGGTGGAGTAGCGAGCCTATCATAAAAGTTAAGGGGGATGACCTGAAGTCAGCTCTTGGGTTGCCTGATTATGCATCGGTAAACACCTTCATTGATTCTTCTACAGGGAAGTATAGGCTTGCTCCTTATGTAGAGCAGTATTACCGTGGTGACAATGATGCTTTCCATCAGCAAGTGGCCAGGGTGGACGAAAAGGTGAGCCTCGTCATGCGGCTTCGTCGAGGAGAGCCACTCAAGTTCTTTCCATGGACACACAATGGTAAGACCGAGTGGTTGGCACTAACCGATAATCTTTCTCCTCTCATGCCGTCTGGTTATAAGAAATATCTTGCCAACATGTTCAGCTTATTGCGTCGTGAGGCGTTAGCCGGTAACTATGATCGTGTGGAAGTAGTTATTGGTAAGATGCAGAGGTACCAGTCAGAGCATGCTGCTGCAACCCTTCCTTCGGCAGGTACAGTCTTAGCAGAGCGTATATATAATAAGGTGGGATTTGCTACAATCCTCTTTATCGTGAATCTCATACTGGGTTTTGTTACCTTTTTAATATATCTGTACCAGTTGCGGCGCAACAGGCAGTATCCAACACTGCATAGGCTGTTCAGCATAGCATTTGTACTCTCCTGGGCAGTTCTGACCTTTGCCCTTGCGCTGCGTTGGATGATATGTGGACGCATCCCTATGAGCAATGGTTATGAGAGTATGCTCATGTTGGCATGGTTTGTCATGCTCATCATGATGTTTTTCATGAGTCGTCTATCTCCCCGCAGCTTCCGGATGATACACTTGCTGCTCTCTTTCGGCTTTTTATTGAGTGGATTCTTTCTTTTGGTAAGTCATATCAACCAGATGGACCCGCAGATCACTCATTTGATGCCAGTACTCAATTCGCCTCTGCTGAGTATTCATGTGGGCGTCATCATGATGTCCTATGCGTTGTTTTCCTTGACTTTTATATGTGCGCTGGCAGCTCTTGTGCTTAGGGAAGAGGCGGAAAAATTGGCAGTACTTTCACGTATTTTTCTCTATCCAGGTCTTACCACTCTCGGTCTTGGTATTTTTATTGGAGCCATCTGGGCCAATGTGAGTTGGGGAACTTACTGGAGTTGGGATCCGAAAGAAACCTGGGCTCTCATCACCTTTATGACCTATGGTGTAGTAGTCCACACTCAGTCGTTGCCAGTTTTTCAGCGACCGATGGTGTATCATCTCTATATGTTATTTTCTTTCTTGACTCTGCTGATGACCTATTTTGGTGTAAACTACGTCCTTGGCGGCATGCACAGTTACGCATAACCTTATCCGCCCTTTAGGACTGATGTGGAAAAAAATCCACCTCATGAATGTTCATTTTTAAATTTTTCGTACCTTTGCACTGATATGGAAACAATTGTTATTGGGTTACTCATACCTTTGTTAGGCACCATGCTGGGTTCAGCATTTGTGTTTTTGATGAAAGATGAGATGCCGGAGCAGGTACAGAAGTCTTTGTTGGGATTTGCCTCTGGTGTGATGGTAGCGGCCTCCGTGTGGTCGTTGCTCATTCCTGCCATGGAGATGAATGAAGCTAAGGGCGCCTGGTCGGTTTTCCCAGCTTCCGTGGGCTTTCTTCTCGGCATCGGCTTTCTGCTATTGCTTGATGAGCTCACCCCTCACTTGCACATAGGTTCAAGCAATCCGGAAGGCCCTCGTTCCAAATTGTCGCGCACGGCCATGTTGGCCTTGGCGGTCACCATTCACAACCTGCCAGAAGGTATGGCGGTAGGTGTGGTCCTGGCGGGAGCTGAGCAGGGTGCATCCGGAATCTCGCTGGCTTCCGCGATAGCAGTGTCGCTTGGTATTGCCATTCAGAACATCCCAGAGGGAGCCATCATCTCCATGCCCATGCGGGCTGAAGGAAACAGTCGCTGGCGCTCTTTCATGTTAGGTAGTATGAGCGGTGCCGTAGAGCCCATTGGCGGACTGGCAGTAGTCCTGTTGGCTTCCATGCTCATGCCCGTGCTACCATATATGTTGTCTTTTGCCGCTGGTGCTATGTTCTATGTGGTAGTAGAAGAACTCATTCCAGAAGCCTCTTCAGGCAAACACTCAAATCTCAGCACCATAGGTTTTGCCGTTGGGTTCGTGCTGATGATGGTGTTGGATGTCGTTATGGGGTGAGGAATATTTGTTGTATAATCACAAGAAAAAACTGATATGAAGCAAATTCTCGATCTTAGGGTGTTAGCTGCAGAACAACTGAATGAGCGTTATGTGCTGCTTCGGCTGACGGCAGACAAGCAGATGCCTGACATGGAGCCTGGACAGTTTGCAGAGCTGCGCGTTGACCATGCGCCCAACACCTTCTTGCGCCGTCCAATCTCCATTCACTTCTTTTATCCTCAATCCAATGAGTTGTGGCTGCTTGTTGCAGCGGTCGGTGAGGGCACTCGCCATCTGTGTACCTTGAAAGCTGGTGACACATTAAATGCTGTGCTTCCTTTGGGACGTGGCTTCACTTTACCCGCCGGTGCGTGTCGTCGTTATCTGTTAGTCGGCGGTGGCGTAGGTGTTGCACCGCTACTCTTCTTGGGAGCCCGCATTCGTGAGATGGGAGGTGAACCAACCTTTCTCTTGGGAGCCCGAAAGGCTTCCGACCTTTTACAGTTAGAGTGTTTCAGACAATACGGAAGAGTCTTTGTGACAACAGAAGACGGTTCCGAGGGAGAAAAAGGATTTGTCACCAACCATTCCCTCCTGAGGCAGGAACGCTTTGATATGATTTCCGTCTGTGGTCCTGGTCCGATGATGCATGCAGTGGCTCAATATGCCAAACAGAGTGGAACGGAATGTGAAGTGTCTCTGGAAAATATGATGGCCTGCGGCTTAGGAGCCTGTCTTTGTTGTGTAGAGAAGACGGTAGATGGCAATCTGTGTGTATGTAAGGAAGGTCCTGTATTTAATATTAAGAAACTATTATGGCAAGACTGAATGTGAACATTGGAGCACTGGAGCTGAAGAACCCAGTGATGACGGCCTCTGGCACGTTTGGCTACGGACTGGAGTTTGCCGATTTTGTGCCGCTGGAAGAAATTGGTGGCATTATTGTGAAAGGCACCACTTTGCATGCCCGTGAGGGAAATGACTATCCACGCATGGCAGAAACAGCGCAGGGCATGCTTAATTGCGTGGGGTTGCAGAACAAGGGCGTGGACTATTTTGCAGACCATATCTATCCTCAGCTGAAGGACATCCAGACCCACTTTATTGTAAATGTCAGTGGCTCGTCTCCTGAAGACTATGCTGAGTGTGCAGCAAGGATTGATGCCTTGGAGCGTGTTCCTGCTATCGAACTGAATATTTCCTGTCCTAACGTCAGACAGGGCGGCATGGCTTTCGGGACGACCTGCGAGGGGGCTGCTTCGGTCGTAAAGGCGGTGCGAGCTCGTTATCACAAGACACTGATTGTAAAGCTCTCGCCCAATGTAACCCATATTGCTGACATTGCCCGAGCCTGTGAGGCAGAAGGTGCAGATAGCGTTTCGCTTATCAACACCCTGATGGGTATGGCCATTGATATAGAGAAACGTCGTCCAGTATTGAGTATTGCAACTGGTGGACTCAGTGGTCCCGCCGTAAAGCCTGTAGCCTTGCGCATGGTGTGGCAGGTTGCCAAGGCTGTTAATATTCCCGTGGTAGGATTGGGTGGTATCCAGTCGGCCACTGATGCCATAGAATTCTTCATGGCTGGTGCCACTGCTATTGAGATAGGCACAGCCAATTTCCTCGATCCGGCCGTTACTATCAAGGTTCGCGACGGCATCAACGAGTGGCTTGACCGTCATGGCTGTGATTCTGTTCAGGATATTATCGGTGCCTTATAGGAAGAACTTTTATATGGGAACATAAAGAGAGGGCTGCCAAAAGGCAGCCCTCAACCAACACAAAAACTAAACTAGACTTAACTAAGACGAACCAGGGATTTTCGCAAACCCCTTGGTTGTCGTATGCAAAATTAAACATTTTTTTTCAGAATCTGCATAAAGGAGCAAGTTTTTTTCATATTATATGCATAAAATCACAATTTCACTGCTTTTCCCTGTAGGTAATTGTCTAAAATGACAATGGCAGTCATTGCTTCAACGATGGGTACGGCACGTGGAAGAACACACGGGTCGTGTCTGCCACGTGCTTTCAGTGTGGTGGCATTTCCCTCCATGTCTATGGTGTCTTGCTCGGTCAGTATGGTAGCCACTGGTTTGAAAGCCACTCTGAAATAGATGTCCTGTCCATTGCTAATGCCGCCTTGAATGCCCCCCGAGTGGTTGGTCTTGGTTGCAGGGTGGGGGATAGAAGACTCTGTTGTGGGCAGGAATACGTCATTCTGCTCACTGCCTCGAGTCTTCACGCAGTTAAAGCCGTCACCGTATTCAAAGCCTTTGGCAGCGTTAATGGAAAGCATCGCGCTCCCCAATTGGGCATGTAGCTTGCCAAACTCCGGTTCGCCCAACCCTGCAGGACATCCTTTGACAACACAAGTGATGATACCGCCGATGGTGTCGCCCTGTGCCTTTACCTCAGTGATAAGCTTTTCCATACGCCAGGCTGTCTCCTCATCGGGACAGCGTACGTTGTTCTGTTCCGCTTTCGTGAGGTCGTAGTATTGGTATTCTTTTTCCAAGGCAATGTCACCCACCTGTGAGGTGTAAGCATTGATGCTGATGCCCAGCTTCCGAAGCACGAGTTTGGCAAAGGCCCCAGCTACGACTCGACTGATGGTGATACGTGCGGAAGAGCGTCCACCTCCTCGGTGGTCGCGCACACCGTATTTATAGTGGTAGGTATAGTCGGCATGTGATGGACGGAACAGACAGCGCATGTTTTCATAGTCTTGCGAGTGTTGGTTAGTATTTCTGACGATGAAACCTATAGGACATCCCGTGGAGTGTCCTTCAAAGACTCCGCTGAGCACTTCCACTTTGTCGGCCTCTGAGCGGCCGGTTGTGATGGCACTCTGTCCGGGGCGCCTTCTGTCGAGTTCCGCTTGGATAAACTCCATATCTATCTTTATGCCTGGTGGCATGCCATCGATGACACCGCCAATGGCCTCACCGTGGCTTTCGCCGAAGGTAGTCAGCGTGAAGAGTTTACCAAATGTATTCATCTTTGTGCCTCCTATTTCTTGCTTAATGCTTTCAGTTACTTGTATAGTGTGTTCTTCTTAATGGCATCCTCCGCATCCTCCGCAACCGCCTTCTTTGCAGTCGTTGCCATCGTTGCAGTTGCCATTACATCCGCTGTCCCCGCAGTTGCCTCCACATCCTCCACATCCACCGCTCAAATGTTTGATGAGGTTTTTTATCTCCTCTTCAGTAGCTTCGCGGTTCTCTACGATGGTACCTTTGAAGTTGAGGCTTTTTCCAGCCAGGGGGTGGTTTAGATCCATTTTCACCTTGTCGTTACCAATCTCGACCACCTGTCCCATGAAGCGCTGTCCCTCTTCATTCATCAGGGGTACGATGGCACCTTCATAGATGTGTTCTTCGTCCAGTTTTCCATCTACACAGAACATCTCCTTGTTCAAGTCGAGTACACGTTCTTGAACATATTCTCCATAAGCCTGTTCGGGGGTGAGCGTGAAGTCGAAATCCTTACCGGTCGGTAGGCTGGCAACAGCCTTCTCGAAGTCTTCCAAAGTAAGACCGAAGCCGCTGATGAAGTCAAAAGGTTGGTCGGTGGAGGTTTTTTCTGTCAGATGGCTTTCGCCGTCACTCAGGCTATAGAGTTCATAAGCCACGGCGATGTACTTGTGTTGAATGGAATCCATATATGTTTTCTCTTTTTTTGTTCGCGTGCAAAAATACAAATAATCTTTTGACTGGCAAAACGAATTCAGAAGATTCGCATTTCTTGTTTCAGGAAAGTCTGGAGGTAAGTTTTTTGCAGAAGTTGTTAAAGCGCAGAAGATGTTCTGTATTTTTTTTGCACTTATACCTTATATATAATATAATAGCCTGTTTGCTTACATATTGAAATCTGAGAGTTTGACTTAGGTCAAGAAAGAAACTGTTTGCGCAAACAATTAACGAAATCTCTTGTTTGATGTCGAGATAGTTCTTACCTTTGCACCGTCAAAAAGACAAAAGGATAACACAGTAAAAACACAGAAAGGGCCGTGAGGCTCAGATGCCCGAGGAGGGGCTTCGGTTCTTCCGAGGGAAAAGAAAAAGAAAGGTAAAGAGTATGAAAAAGATTTTTTTGACAATGGTTGCTATGCTTAGCATGTCTATGGCATATGCAGAGACAGAGAATGTTAACAGTGAAAACAACATGAAGGCTTACGACATGAGCGTTAATTACACGAAGCTCGCTATCTGTCTGGGCCTTGACCTCGACCAGATGGAGGTTGTAGAAAATATACATGAGACCTTCTGCGAGGAAATGTTGAATGCTGCATCCGACACCAAGGATGACAAGAACGAGCGCTTGAGCAGTGCAGTGAAGCGCGACCTGCAGTACATGCGTTATGTCCTCGATGACAAGCAGTACAACAAGTATCAGACACTGCTGAGCATTACATTCAACAACCGTGGTCTGAAAGACCTGGCTACTGTCAACAAGTAAAAAAAAGACAAAACAACAGGATGCTTTAGTTAAGCCAGATGAGCAGAATGAAGCTTGCTTCAGTTATGCCATGGCGAGAAAACTTAGGATAAAATCCAAGTAATTGTTTCGTCAAGAATTAAAAATGTTCATAACACATGCCGCAGGCAAAGTCCAGACATTAGTTTGACTGCCTGCGGCTTTTTTGTTTCTGTTTTCTTGGTGTTCTCGTTATTTTTCGCTTACTTTGCAAGCATTATTGAAAAAGGGAATCAGACAGATGAGAATCCTGTTTACTGTCATGATGATATGGCTCTTCGTATTGCCTCATTCGGCACAACGGCAGGGCTTGTATAAATTGTCGCCACGACTCCGTGAGATGGTCTTGGCAGAGGGCAGGGCGCCCCATGCCGCTCTTCATGGGGCAGACGACAGTTCGCGGCGGCTCTTTGCCGACAGGGGAGGAGAGATACATGTCTGCGCTTTCATCAAGATTTCAGGAGATGGCAGCGAGTTGCTGGCCTCCCATGGGTGTAAAGAATTGGCCCGTTTCGGTCAGGTGTATATAGCCGATATCCCTGTCACCCGGCTGCGTCAGCTTGCAGACCATCATGCTGTAAAGTGTATTGAAGCCAATGGTCATGCTTCGGCCCTCATGGATACCACTTCTCTCATCGTCAATGCCACTCCGGCCCATGAGGGGTGCCGTCCGCTTCCCCAAGCCTTCACCGGTCAGGGTGTTGTCATGGGCATCATGGACATAGGCTTCGACCTCACCCATCCCACCTTTTTCGATGCCGCCCACGAACAGTATCGCATCAAACGGCTGTGGGACCAGATTTCTCCTGACACAGAGGGCAGTCCGCTTTATGTAGGTCGCGACTATCAGACGCAAGACGAGTTGCTGACCCTCGGCCGCTCCTACGACGGCCTCATTGCCAACCATGGCACCCACACGCTGGCGACGGCAGGCGGCAGCGGTGCCGGTTCTCCCTATCGTGGCGTTGCCTATGAGAGCGACTTGTGTGTGGTGGCCAATGCAACAAACGAGAATGCCCATCTTATTCCCTCCAGTATGCACGACCGATACACCTATGCCGTCGATGCGTTAGGTTTCAAATACATCTTCGACTATGCCGATCAGGTGGGCAAGCCCTGCGTCATCTCCTTCAGCGAGGGAAGCGTGCAAGACTTCCTCGGCTACGACCAGCTCTACTATGAAGTGCTCGACAGTCTCACTGGTCCCGGACATATCATTGTTGCTTCTGCAGGCAATGCAAGTCTTTGGAATACCTATTTCCACAAAGCGCGGGGCGAAGAGTCGGCAGGCACCTTTCTCTACTCTTTCACCGACCATGTTTCCATGGTCATGAAGTCGCGCGACGATTTCGACATTAAGCTGGTGGCCTACCGCTCCACGGGCGACACCACCATGCTCATCTCCACGGGCGACATCCTGCAGCTGCCCGACTCACAGTATGTCGATACCACGAAGATAGATGGCCGGCAGTATGTTTTCCACATCGATGCTTATCCCTCCTGCTATGATGCCGAAGAGATGGTCTATGATGCTTATTTCTCCATGCTGGGTGTCTTTGGCGCCAGTGTGCCGGTGTCTATAGAAATCATCGGACGCGAGGCCGATGTAGAGGCCTACAAGCTGGATGGCTACTGGGTCACCAACGACCTCAATCCGCACCTTGTAGCGGGAACTCCCACCCACAATATCAACTCACCCTCCTCGGCACCCGCGGTCATCAGTGTGGGTGCCACTTCCTATCGCACCGGCTTCACCAACCACCTGGGCCACTATGTCAGCTACGATCAGGGTACAGGTGGTCAGCGTGGCTACTACTCGTCGGTGGGACCTACCTTCGATGGCCGCACCAAGCCAGACGTGATGGCGCCTGGCACCAATATCGTGGCCGCTGCCAACAGCTTCTTCAATGAAGCCAACCCCACTTCATCGAGCATGGATTCCGATATCTCCTATTTCGAAGTTGACGGCCGCACCTATGGTTGGCACAGCAAGGCGGGCACCTCCATGTCGTCGCCCATTGTCGGTGGTGCCGTGGCCCTGTGGCTGCAGGCCAAGCCCGACCTCACCCCCGACGAAGTCCGTGCAGTCTTCAGTCGCACCTGCAGACACCACGACACGTCGCTGACCTATCCCAACAACGAATATGGCTATGGAGAAATCGACGTCTATCGCGGACTGCTCGACATTCTGGAAGTCACCGACCATGTCCCCGGTCTCTCTCTCAGTCAGCCGCAGGCAGTCCGTGTCTGGCCTCAGTCGGGCCGACAGCTCTGTGTGGCCTTCGACGAAGCCCCGTCACAGGCATTCTCCGTCACGGTCTATAGCCTCAGTGGTCAGCAATTGCTCTCCCAGACGCTGCCTGCCGGTCAAGCCTTCTACACCATAGAGATGCCCTTGGCGACGGCCGGAGTCGTTGTGGTACAGGTCACCACCGGCCGACCATCCACGACAGGGTCCACCCTGGTGAGAATCAATAGATAAAAAGAATATATATAATAACGACAGATATGCGAACAGCCATCATCGGTGGCGGTGCCGCCGGTTTCTTTCTGGCCGTCAACCTGAAGGAACTCATGCCCGAGATGGGGGTCACCATCTTCGAGCGTAGCAGTCGTGTGCTGGCCAAGGTGAAAGTCTCTGGTGGTGGACGGTGCAACTGTACCAACAGTTTTGAAGGTATTACCGACTTGAGCCATGTCTATCCTCGTGGACACCGCCTGCTGAAACGGCTGTTCAATGTCTTCGACCATCGTGACGCCTACCAATGGTTTGAGCGCCATGGTGTGCCGCTTGTCACCCAGGAAGACCAATGCGTTTTCCCTCAGTCGCAAGACTCCCAGACCGTCATCGACTGCTTCCTGCGGGAGGCGCAGCGCCATGGCGTAGAAGTCCTGACCGACCGGTCTGTCGATAATCTTGATGCCTTGGCCGATTTCAACTATATCTGTGTCACCACGGGCGGCAGCCCGCACGTGCAGGGATTAGAGTGGCTGCGCCAGGCTGGTCATCAGATAGAGTTGCCCGTCCCCTCGCTCTTCACGTTCAACATCGGCGACCCTGCCTTGCGCAGTCTCATGGGCACCGTCGTGCCGCAGGCGTCGGTGCAACTTGCCTCTACCAAGTTTCGGGCCGACGGCCCGCTGCTTGTCACCCATTGGGGTATGAGCGGTCCCGCCATTCTCCGTCTCTCGAGCTATGCTGCCCGCCATCTCCACGACCATGCCTACCGCGCATCCTTGTTGGTCAACTGGACCTCCCGCAACGAAGACACCGTCAGACAGGAGTTAGGCATCCATGCCGTACGCCATGCCCAGAAGCTCTTGCCCACGTTGCCGCCTCTCGGGCTGCCCCAACGGCTGTGGAGCTATCTGCTGGGGAAGACCCTCGGCGGCCGTGCTGCCATCCGTTGGTCAGAGTTAGGCAAGAAAGAAACCAACAGGCTGGTCAACATCCTCTGCAACGACAGCTATCAGGTTGACGGCCGTGCGGCGTTCAAGGACGAGTTTGTCACCTGTGGCGGTGTCTCTCTGGCAAGTGTCAATGCCACCACCTTGGAGAGCAAGGTGCGGCCTGGCCTCTTTTTTGCTGGTGAGGTCCTTGACATCGACGGTGTGACGGGAGGTTTCAACTTTCAGGCCGCCTGGACCACGGCCTATGTCGTAGCAAAAACAATCAGTCATCATTCATCATGAAAAAAGAAATCTATTTAGCAGGCGGCTGCTTTTGGGGAACAGAACATTTCTTCAAGCAGGTGCAGGGTGTGACGGAGACCGAGGTAGGCTTCGCCAACGGACATACCGACAAGCCCACTTATCAGGAAGTATATACCGACCAGACAGGCTATGCCGAAACGGTGCGTATCGCCTACGACGATCAGGTCGTGGGACTGCGCTTCCTGTTGCGTATGTTCTTTAAGGCCATCGATCCTACCAGTTTAAACAAGCAAGGCGAAGACGAGGGCACACGCTATCGTACAGGCATCTACTATACGTCTGATGCCGATATGGCCGCCATTCGCCAAGTCTTTGCCGAAGAGCAGTCCGCCCTTGCAGAGCCTATAGCCGTAGAGGTCAAGCCCTTAGAGCGCTTCTTCCCCGCCGATGAATTCCATCAAGATTATTTAGAGAAAAATCCCACCGGCTACTGCCACCTTCCCAAGGCCCTCTTCGAATTTGCCCGTCAGGCCAAACCCGAGAAATGAAGATAAGAAAAAAGGCTGTCAACGAACAGCCTTCATCAATTCTTCTTTCAGCAGCGGCTCCATGTCTTGTGCCGTAGCCGTAGGTTCAAAACGTGCCACCACCTTGCCTTTGTAGTTCTTTCTTCATGTCGTTAAGTCTGTTAGGGTCATAAAAAGGCGTAAAGCCTTCGCAAAAGTATGAAATAAATTCGGCATGTGAGAAAGAAATCAGGAATTATTTCGTAATTTTGCATCGTTTTTTATGAAAAGCAAAGAAATGAGAATATCTATGAAAAGACTAAGAGTTTACCTGGCGGCCTTGGTGATAGCCCTGGTCGCTGCTTCCTGCGGAACCTCCCGCACCGTTCCCGTCACCGGACGCAAACAGAGTCTGATGGTCAGCGATGAACAAGTGTTGAGTCTCAGCACCCAGGAATACACCAAGTATATGCAGAGTGCCAAGAAGTCCACCAATGCTGCCAACACCGCCCTTGTTCAGCGTGTCGGTCAGCGTCTGGCCACTGCCGTCGAGACCTATCTGAAGGAAAAAGGATATGCCGATGAACTTAGTCAGTATGCATGGGAGTTCAACCTCGTGCAAGACCAGAATGTCAATGCCTTCTGTATGCCCGGCGGTAAAATAGTTGTCTATGAAGGACTGCTGCCCGTGACGCAAGACGAGCCCTCGCTGGCCATCGTCCTCGGCCACGAGATAGCCCATGCCGTCGCCAAGCATTCTGCCGAACAGATGAGCACTGCCCTGAAGCAACAGTATGGCACCCAGCTGCTGGGGGGCGTGCTCCAAGTAGCAGGCGTCAACTCCAACACCGTGGAACTGGCCTCTGCCGTCTCGCAGATAGGCTTCAAGTTCAGCAACCTCAAGTACTCCCGCAACCATGAGAGCGAGGCCGACCACATGGGACTCATCTTTGCAGCCATGGCCGGCTACGACCCGCAAGTTGCCATCAAGTTCTGGGAGCGCATGGCCGCCGCCAGCGGAAGCAGTAACCAGTCAGATTTCTTCAGCGACCACCCCTCCGACGCCAAACGCATCGCTGCCCTTCAGAAGCAGATGCCCGAAGCTCTGACCTATTATAAGCCTGTTGTCACCACACCAGCTGCCACGACTACCAAGAAGACTACCA
>CAMNOK010000029.1 GCA_946546825.1 uncultured bacterium | reverse complement strand
TTTTACTTTGCAATATAATTTATTTTACTTTGCAATATAATTTATTTTACTTTATGAAAGGAATCTGTTCAGGTTATGAAAGGGCTGATTTTCAGTTAATTGCGCAATCTAATTATTCGTTCGATTCGTTCGATTCGTGTTCGTTCAAAAAACTCATAGACCGGCAGCCTTTTTGTATTTTTCATAATTTGCGGAACCCTACAAAGGAAGGTTCCAAGGGTAAGATACATGAGAAAAGTCCTGTTACAAGATTGTTAAAGTTGTTAATTTAGCTTAAATTACAGGTTGTTAGCGTTTATTTTCACAATATATTATGTACTTTTGTTCCCTAAAGTGGCACTTATGGAATGCTATCCATAAGTGCCACTTTCCCTTTATTTAAAGGCTTTTTAGCCTTTTCTCTATGTTTGAAATTTCAGATGGTGACTTCAACACCTACACCGATCACTCTGTTGGTGCGGGTGAAGGAGTTCTTGCCTGCGGGGATGGTGAGGCCCAGCGATGGCATGTCTTGTTTGGGAGTGTTCATGTCGTAATCCTCGTAGTTGGTCTGGAAGTAGGCAGCATTGAGCTTCACCTTGTCGGTGGCCTGGTAGCCTACGCCAAAGCCGAACGACCAAGAGTTGACGACGAACGACATATCGTTCATGAACTGGTCTGAGAGGCCGTAGCGTGTGAACTGAACGCCGCCGCTCACCTGCAGCTTCTTGGTGATATCCCATTCGGCACCGGCCAGATATTCGTTGGTGTTTCCGTCGAGTACCTTCTCGCTGTGTTTATACCAATGGCAGTCTTTATCGAAGAAGTGGTGGTAGCCCAGGTTCAGGCGAACACCGGGTGTCATTTCCCACTGTGCACCCAGTGTGAGCAGGGCGGGGGAGTCTTCGGGCACCTCGGTTCCATCTACATATTTGTCGGTGGCCAAGCCTCTTACCTCCTTCAGGTCGGAGTCGTTCTTCATGCGCATGCGTGTCTTGAACTCATACTTGGCAGCGAAGTTGAAGTTGCCATATTTGTAGTCGATGCCGATGACAGGAGCAATGCCCCAGCCGGTCTGGTCGCTCTTCAGGTTCATGCCGTTGGCGTATGGCGCGAGGGTCTCGGCACTGGCAGCGAGCTGGTCGCCAGTGGCTTGCAGCTGTTGTCCGGCAGCCTGCAGTTGCTGGCCTTGTGCTACGAGTGCCTGAATCTGTGGCAGCTGCATGGCCTGCTCCTGTGTCATGCCTTGTGCCATGGCCGCTCCGACACCTTGGTTGATGCCGGCCTGAACTTGTCCGGCCATGTTGGAAATGGTATTACCTGCCTGTGTTAATCCGTTTGTTACGCCTATGAAGTACTCTGGCAATGTAATTCCTTCAGTTCCGTCCATCACACGGATATTGTTCAGTCGGGCTTCGTAGCGGGCTGTTCCGTAGAGTAGGCGCAGACCTCCATAGACAGACAGGTTGTCGTTGATCTTACGGGCGGCACCCACCTGGAGACCGAAGTAGTACTGCCTGCCCTTCATGAAGGCGTCAACATCATAGCCTGTGACATTGGGTACACTGGCACCAAATGGACTCAGGGCGGCATTCAGCTGCTGGGAAGTTCCGATAAGGCGGTTGGCAATGGCGCCGACGATGGTTTCAAAAGAACCGATGCCTTGGTCGAACTTACACTTACCGCCGCCACCGGTTACGGCAAAGTTGAACTGGAAGGACCAGTTGTTCTTGTTATAGGCAGCCTGCAACGAAGGCAGGAAGGGTGCATCGGCCACACCTTTGAACGCTTTTTTGGTGGAACCATTGTTCTTGGCTCCGAGTGCAAAGAGCTCGTTGGTAGTTGTGATGTAACGCTTCTGGTGAGCATACTGCCAGTTGAAACCTATGTGCAGTCCGTCGCTGAGGAAGGCTACGCCGGCCGGGTTGGAATACACTCCATCGAGACCGATGGCAGCATCGCGCGCGGGGTTGCGCAGAAATTCAATACTCTGATTGGTGTTTGTAAGATGTCCGCCTGCATAGGCGACGTTACCCATGAATAACATGGTCATTGCGACCAAAGTGAATCTTTTCATTGTTAAAGAATTAAAAAATCGGTGCAAAGGTATAGTGATTCCTATGAATATCCTAATAAATCTTTAATAATTTAAATTCCTTTAACAGAAAACTGCACATTTCATGCACAAAACGTGTAATATGTGCATGGAAACTGCACACTTTCAACATCTTTTGTGCCAAAAAGAAGTTAAAACACCGAATGAGGATATTTCGTTGACATGACCTTTTGCCGTTTCATGGAAAAGACTTACCTTTGCAGCAAGAAGCATGTCATTTTAATTACTTTGCATCGATGGGACGAAGAACTACACCTTATTATATATATATAGGGAGCGGAATGCTGGTGATGGTGCTCTGCGTGATGACGGCTGTGCTGACGTCGTGCTCTACGACCAGTAACATACCCGAGGGCGACCAGCTCTTTGCCGGACTGAAGAAGATAGACTATCAAGACTACGAGAAGAATGAACACTTCGCAGAAACGAAGGCAGAGGTAGAGGCGGCGTTGGCTACTGAACCCAACGGGTCGCTCTTTGGCAGCAGCTATTACCGCTCGCCGTTCCCTGTCAGCCTATGGATTTGGAATGCCTTCTCCGGACATGAGGGGGGCGTGGCCAAATGGGTGGCCAAGACCTTTGGACAGAAGCCGGTGCTGATGAGTTGGGTGAACCCCGAACTGCGCGCACAGGTGGCACACTCGGTGCTGCGCTCCAACGGTTATTTTCGTTCGGCCGTGAGCAGTGAGGTGGTGCCCATGAAGAATCCCCGGGAATCCAAAATAGGCTATCATGTCAGGTTGAACGAACTCTTCACGCTCGACAGCATTGCCTATGTCAACTTTCCCCCGTCTGCCGACAGCCTCCTGCAAAAGACCATGGACGACGCGCTGCTCCATAAGGGAGACCCTTTCGCTGTGTCGAAGCTCGACGGTGAGCGTACACGCATCAGCAACTTGTTTCGCAATAACGGCTATTACTATTACCAGTCGGGCTACACTTCCTACCTCGCCGATACGGTGGCAACACCCGGAAAGGTGCGCCTGCGCCTGCAGCTGGCCGACAGCTTGCCAGACCAGGTCATGAGAAAATGGTATATCGGAAAGGTGAGGCTGGAATTGAGGAAGTCATTTATGGAGCAGCTGAGCGACTCCGTGAGCCGTCGCTATTTCTCCCTGCACTACAACGGTCGGCGTTCGCCTATACGTCCGGGACTGGTGTTGCGCAACATGAAGCTGCGCCCCCGTCAGCTTTTCAGCTATGACAATTATGTGGAGTCGGCCAATGCCATCTCTGGAAACGGACTGTTCAGCATGGTGGATTTCAAGTTTGTGCCACGAACAGACACCGACACCCTCGACCTGACCCTCTCCTGTGTCTTCGACAAGCCCTACGACTTCTATGTGGAGAGTAACCTTACAGGCAAGACCAGTGGATGGCTCGGACCGGGCTTGGCCATCGGTCTGACCAAGCGAAACGCCTTTCGTGGTGGCGAGAAGCTTGACATCACGCTGAAGGGCTCCTACGAGTGGCAGACCAATAACGGAACCAAGGGCGTGAAGACCCGCGTGAACAGTTATGAGTATGGGGTTGACGCCTCACTGGAGATACCACGCTTGCTGGTGCCCTTCTTGAAGCGTCAACGCTTTTCGGCCTCGCCTGTCACGTTGCTGCGTGCCTCCTCGGAAGTCATCAACCGCGCCCGCTATTTCAAGCGCCATGTGGTCAGCGGCGAATTGAGCTACACTTTCCAGACGTCTGCCACGGTGATGCATCAGCTGACACCTCTGAGTCTGCAATATAACTACATGACCAGCCATACGGCAGAGTTTGAACAGCTGATGCAGTCCAGTCCCTATCTGCAGGTGTCGATGAAGGACCAGTTTATTCCCAAGATGCGCTATGCCCTGATTTTCACTTCCAGGGCCGGCACGCGTCATCCCTATTATTGGCAGACAACCGTCAGCGAGGCAGCCAACCTGCTGTCACTCGGCTATATGGTTGCCGGTGAACAGTGGGGAGAGAAGGAGAAGACCATGTTCAAGAATCCTTTTGCACAGTTTGTGAAGTTGGAAACGGAGTACAGAAAGACATGGCAGGTCGGTGAACACGTTCAGCTGGTGGCCCATGCTGATGCCGGTGTGCTCTGGGCTTATGGCAACAGCTCGATGGCTCCTTATACGGAGCAGTTCTATGTGGGCGGTGCCAACAGTATTCGTGCCTTCACCGTGCGCTCTATTGGTCCCGGCTCATACACTTCCACAGCAGACCGTTCTTCCTATCTCGACCAGACAGGAGACATCAAGCTGCTGCTGAATGTGGAATACAGACCGCGGCTGTTTGGAAACCTCTATGGTGCCGTCTTTGTGGATGCCGGTAACGTGTGGTCCATGCGGGAGGATGACAACCGTCCCGGGGCTAAGTTTAAGGCATGCAATGTGCCGAAGGAGATGGCACTGGGCACAGGTGTCGGTTTCCGCTATGACCTTGACTTCTTTGTTATCCGTGTTGACTGGGGTGTGGGTATCCATACTCCCTCTTCTGCCAAGAAAGGTTTTTATAACATGGGTAAGTTTAGTGACAGTCACAGCCTGCACTTAGCGGTTGGCTATCCGTTCTAAGAGCTTCCCTTCTTGCTTCATGCGCAAAGCTCATGACACATAACGCATCGCGCAAAGCGCATGACACATAACGCATCGCGCAAAGCGCATGACACATAACGCATCGCGCATCGCGCATCGCGCATGATCATTCTTTAGAATGTGATTTCGAAGCCGAATCGTACACCGAGCTTTTCAACATGATGAAGTTCCTGGTAGGTGAAGCGGTAAATAAAGTCTATTGCAAAGAATCTTAGAATGTTGTGGATGCCGGCAGCGCCTTCCAAGTAAGGGGTGTGCTTGTCCATGACATGGGCTCCGTCGGGGAAGTAGAAAAGCATGTTGTCTTTCCTGTTTTGCACCAGGAACGGGTTGTTCTTGTCTGTCAGTGATCCCCACATGCCTTTGAGTCCGAAGTATTCACGGCATTTCAGCTTTTTGAAACCAGGAATGCGGTTGAAAATCTTTCCGTTGGGATGCCACGCTATGGCCCACAAGGCATAGCGGTCGTTGAGAAACTCCATGTTGCGCATCATGGAGAACGTGTTCTCATGTTCAAAGAACGAGAGGTTGACATGTGGCATGATGAGGAGCGGGAAAGGCACCTTGTTCCATTGGGCACCAGCCTGGACGTATGTATTCAGATATCCAAAGCTGCCCAGCCAGAAACGCTTGTAGATGTCCACCTCTGTACGGTTGTATTTGTACTGTCCGCCCATGAGTCCGTCGAAGGCAACGGTGTGGTTGATGGCCAGGTGCGGTGCATCGTTGTTGACGTTGACGCGCTGTGTCTTGGAATTGGAGTATTTCTGTCCCGGTGCAAAGCTCAAGCCGGCGGTCAGTTCCGTTTTGTGAATCTTCTTCACCAACATATCGTCGCTCAGTCGCTGAAAATAGAGATCGCCGGTAGGCATGTTGCTCTCTCGTTTGAACGAGGCGTTGACCCCAAAGCCGCCATCGGTCTCATAGGTGAAGCTCAGCTTCTGACGCTTAAAGAAGTACATCTGCTTCACCTGCTGGGTGCGGATGGCCATGAACATATTGTTCTTGTTGTGATGGATGAAAAGGTCAGAGGGTGACATGACATCGTAGGTGGTTTCCAAGGCGATGGTGCGCTGTGGAAATTCAAAGGGCTGGTACTCCTTCTTGTTGAAGCTGTAGGTCAGTTCGGAGTTGTAGTAGAATTTCCTTGACCGGACACCGAAGGCCGAAAATCCCTTCCAGTACCAGTGCTTGTTAAGGTTTGCCGTGGTGCGTCCGCCAAGTTGGAAGCGGAAGGCATCGACGAAGTTGTAGGATAAAACGGTGTTGACTGGGCCAATGTCGAACTTGCTGGGCTTGTTCTCTGTGCCTGTCTCGATGAAGTTCTCTAAGAAGATACGGGCAGCAAGGACTATCCACTTGAAGTCTGGAGATTTCTGCATGTTCTTGATGAAGTTGGGCATCTCAGCCTCGCTCTTTGTCATCTCAGCCTGCCGGTTTTGTTGCCAGAAGGCCTCGTCGCGGTTTTTCGCATCGATTTCGAGTTTCACCTTCGCCTTGCCTTTGAACAGCTTCTTGGGCAGTTCGTCAAAGGAGTAGTCGCTCAGGCGTGTCGTTCGTTTCACGACCCCCTTGTCCATGATGTCGAAGATCTTCAGTTCGGCAAACATGTCATCGGTGGTGAGCACCCACTCGCCATTGGGCAGCTTGCTATAGACCTGGTTGACGCGCATGCTCTCCAGAAAGTTCAGATCGGTCATCTTGGGCACAAAGAGTTCACAGCGTTTCACATGCAGGCTGGAGTCCTTGACAATGTAGATGTCGCCACGGAAACCAATGTCCTGCTGGTTGGCCGGCAGGAAGTGGAGGTGTATGCAGGAGTCGTTCTCTATCTTCACCGTGTCTTCGATGTAGTAGTGGAAGAAGGAGATAGCCGTCTCGCCGATGGGCGATGTGAACCTTTGTTGCAGCATTTTGATGTGGTCTTCGTAGATATCCACATCTTGGAAGAGGTCTTTCAGAACGTCATTCATCATCTGGCCGGTTTGGATGAGGTTGCTGATGCCGTCGGTGCGCTGTCCTTTGATGATGTCTTTTTTCTCCTCGGGACTTTTTCGGTAAACACGTTGTGTGACGGTCTCGTCAACGGAGATAGGCATGATGAGCTTGCCGTTCTCCTCGCATGCTTCCACATAGGTGGTGAGCCAGGGATATTGAGAGAAGATTCCAAAATTGAGCTGCTCGGGTTTGATGTCGTTGAAGCCGAACTTGAGTTTCTGATATTTCGTAAACGTATAGTAGTCGTGGTTTTCCAGTCGTGTGCGATTCTTGGCGGCAATGACCCGGCGCATGAGTTCTACTGCGGGGTTCTCCTTACGCTTGTATTTCAGTTTTTTCTGTTTGACGACCACTTCTTTCAGCTGCTTGTTGTCGGGAGCAAGTCGTATGGTGAGGTCGGTAGGGGTGTCTGGTGTGATTTGAATTTTTTGGGTGATATAGCCCATGGCACTGATGTGGAGTGTCCAGCCGTTGTGACGGTTGATGACAAAGCGCCCGTGTTTGTCTGCACTGAGACCTATGCGATGGCCTTTGTAGAGTACGCCGGCATAGGCCAGGGTTTCTCCCGTCTGGTCATCGATGACGAGGCCTTTGAGTTGTGTCTGGGCCTGGAGTGTCAGAAATGAGGTGAGGAATAGGATGATTATTCTGATTCTCATGCTTGTATGATTTCTTTTAATTGCTGAAATTGGGTGATGATATGGTCTGCTGCCGGTGTCTCTGTCGGCGGTTCCTGCCAACTTGGACCTTTCAGCCACACGGTCTGGCAGCCTAATGACTTGGCCGGCACAATGTCTTTGTCGTAGCTGTCGCCCACAACCAGACAGTCTTCTGCCTTCGCCTCCAGCTTCTTCAGTGCCAAGGCAAAGATGCCCGGGTCGGGCTTTCTGATGCCGACCTCGGCAGATTCTATGACGGTCTTCACCATCTGGTCAACGCCGTACTCATGAAGGATAGACTGGATGTTGCCATAGAAATTGGTGACCAGTGCTATGCGGTGGGTTTGACTCAGACGTTTCATCATGTCGGCACTGCGTTTGATGCAACGGTTTGTGTATTGAAAGGCGGCGTTTGCTAACTGTTGGCCAGTCTCTGTCATGAGCTTGTCGTCAGCCTGCCAATACCCGGCTTTCTTCAGGTAGTCCAGTTGGATGTTTATCTTCGTGGCCAGTGTCTGTTTCAAGGAAAAATCCTTCTGTATGATGTTCTGCTTTCCCAGTGTGCGTTCGGTGTAGATGTAGGCTTCACGAAACTGCTCCTCTGTAATGGATATGTTGTTTTGCTGGTAGATACTCCAAAAGACCTTCGACCAGTGGCTGCCATGAGTGTCAAGGGTTCCGCCAAAATCAAAGATGATGTTTTTGGCCGAGCGGTGAGCCGTAAGCGCTGAGAGTACTGCTGTAAGGTGGCTGCAGAGCGCCTCATGTTTGTGGTGCATATAGGCTAAGAGTCCCTGTAGTACGGTCAGTTCAAACAGAGGATAGAGCCATGGCAGATTGATGAGGGCACTGACGAAGAGTGCGATGGCGCGGGTGTTGTGTGTCAGAATGTTGGTGTAGGGCATGAGTGGCCTGGACCCTGCCAGAAAAGTCTTTCGCACCTGTTCGTCAGGATGTTGTCGCCAATGGGTCAAGAACTGTTGGCACTGCGGGGTGCGTTTCTCTTGTCCGTGACAATAGTTGGCATAGTTGTAATAGAAGGCCATGGCTGTCCAGTTGTGGTCGCGCCTGGCCTGCTCGTAGATGTTGCGTTGTTCGCGATAGGAGTTTAGTTCACTACCGTCTTTACCTAACAGGAAGAAGAGGTGAACCTGCCGGTAGTAGTCGGCCAGAGCTGCCTGACGAGCATGGCCCCACACACCAGCTAAGGTGCAGAAAACCCATATCCAGACACCCCATCTGACATCGGTGAAAGGGATGGTGTCGTTCATCAGACGGAGAGATATGGCCACATAGACGCAGAAAAACCACACGTCACTGGCAAAGCCGTCGAGCATGCGACCTATCAGTGTCTTCTTGCCGGTGATGCGTGCCATCTGTCCGTCGGTGGAGTCACAGAAGTTGGCCAGCATCAGAAAGGCTACGCCGCAGATGTTGTGATAGAGGTCGGGATAGTAGAACATCCAACCTGCCAGCATGCCAAGGAAGATGGAAAGTATGGTGATGACATTAGGATGTACTCCCAGTTTGTTCCACAACAGAGCAAACACCAATCCAATGGGACGGGTGAAATACACGTCCAGCCATTCTTCAGTGTCTTCAGACTTGAAAGATATCTTTAATAATTCTTTGAACTTGCTCATGGCGTTTTCTTCTGTATCGTTGACCCTGTTAAACGACTTGTTATGAGATGGGCAATGGTCACTGCCGCCTCTTTCTGACAAGGGCTGAAACTGGGCCAGTCGTTGAAGTCGATGATATGGAACTGACCTTGTAGGTCTATGATGGCATCGCCACCGTAGATGTCGAGGCCGCTCATGAAGGCCAGTTTCTGAGCCGACTGCTGCAGACCCTCCTCTGAGAATGGCGTCCTTGCAGCGGACGGTGGGGTATGATCGTTGTGAGGTGTCGCTTTGCCGACCTCGTCGGCATAGTACCAGCGAAAGAATGTATGGCCAATGCCATAGAATTTTACCACGGTACCTATAATATGAGCCTGTTTTACGAGCTTCCATCCTTGATTGGCAATAGCTTCTATCCTTTTGTCGGCTTCTGCTTCGGATAGAAAAAATTCCACCAGCGAACGGTCTGGGTCTTTCGGACTTGTCGCTTTCACCCAATAACCTTTGTCGCCATGTTGCGGTGCAGTGGGAATATGGTGCTCCCGCATCAGCGAGTCCGTATGGTGTCGAGAGTTTCTCAGTACTGCCTGTGCACTGTTGATGACCAGATGTCCGACCTGCTCCATTTGTGCCAACCGATGCAGTTGTGACGGCTGACGGCTCATGTTGAGCCAGACAAGCGGGTAGGGCAGCGCAGACAAAGAGACGACGGGTTGGTTCAAGACGCTTGCACTGGTGGCTTCATATCCTCGTCTTGACAGTTCCATGGAGACTTCTCGCAGCAACTTTTCGTCTGCCGTACGCAACTTGTTTCCGTCGGGATTCTCTCTATAGACGGCTACGAAGCGGGGCGCACGGATAAAAGCCTCTGCCTTCTTGAGGTCGGTGGTGTGGTCAATATCAAAGACCTTTCCCATAGGATAGGCTTTCATATACAGACCTGCTTTTATCAAAGCTCGCTGAAAGTTACGCATGCGGCTTTCGCCCTGTTCCACGCATTGGCGAAGTATCTTCAGGGAACTGGAGGGGAGTCCATAGATGCCGGCTGAAACGTAGGCAGAACCAGGAACGTCCAGAAAGGCGGTGACGTGGTGATTGTCATCGCAGGTAACATACAATGGGCGCTCGTCGTCAATGTAGTCTGTGACTCCCATGAGCGCACCTTCTGTGACTTTGAACGCGCGGAGGAAGTCTGTGAAATAGTTTTCGTCGAAGATGGTATCTACCGTCGTAGCTATAAAAGGCTCGCCTGTGAGATAGGGAGACAACTCATACAGGCTATGCATGCTGCTGGGTGTCGATTTAACGACAAGGGTGAGCGTGACAGTCTTTCCGTCAGTCCTGTGAAGGCCGGCTTTTTGGATGGAACGCAGATGTTGTTCCACGGTGGGAGACTCCTCGTTGCAGATAACAACGATTTGCTCGGCATCGTGGCGCATGAAGATTCGTATGAGCCGGTCTATCAGGTGCTCACTTCCAACCTTGACAAGGGGCTTGGGAGTGTTCATTCCCTCGTTGGTGAGCCTACTTCCTTTACCAGCGGCAATGATGGCATACTTCATGTCGTTCCTTGCGTAAAAAAACTCAAAATCGGTCGCAAAGTTACACATTAATTATTATATAAGAAAACTTTTTATTTGTTTTTTGTTTTACATGTGGGGAGAGAAGCTGGACGTGATGAAGACGGAGAGAGAAGAGTTTTTTCTCTTTGGGTTGTAAAATCTTGGCGGTTTGCTTGGTCAATCGGTTGAAAAAACGTAACTTTGCGCAATCTTTTTTGATACAATCCGCAACCAATGAGCGATACGAATAACACTCAGGTGCTGACAACAGCAATTGAACGGCTTTCAGAGGAGAAAGCCTTAAAGGGCTTGTTTCATCAGCATCGCGACGGCAATCCACTTCCTTCAGGTAAGGCACTTGAAGAAATTGTTGACTTGGCCCGCGCTATCCTCTTCCCGGGATTTTATGGGAAATCAAGTGTGAACGTCCGAACGATGCGTTACCATATCGGAGTGAATGTGGAACGCATGCACAAATTGCTCACCGAACAGGTGCTGGCGGGCCTATGTTTCTGCAAAACCTGTGAAGAGGAAACCTATGAGGAATTAGCGTGCCTACGGAAAGAGGCTGAGTCGATGGCAACAAGTCTGATAAGCTGTCTGCCGGAGATTCGCAATGTTCTCAGCACGGATGTGGAGGCAGCGTATAATGGAGACCCGGCAGCGGAGAGCTATGGGGAGATTATCTCGTGTTATCCAGTTATCAAGGCTCTGACCATCTACCGCATAGCCCACGAACTATGCCGGCTGGGAGTTCCTCTGATTCCACGCATCATGACGGAGATGGCTCACTCGGAAACGGGTATCGACATCCATCCGGCTGCAACAATCGGCCACCATTTTACCATCGACCATGGATCAGGCGTCGTCATTGGAGCTACTTGTGTCATAGGTAACAATGTCAAACTCTATCAAGGTGTGACGCTCGGGGCTAAAAGTTTTCCGCTCGATGAAAACGGAAACCCCATCAAGGGCATACCCCGCCACCCAATCCTTGAAGACAATGTCGTGGTCTATGCAAATGCCACTATTCTCGGACGTATTACCATCGGGGCCAACTGTGTGGTGGGTGCCAATGTGTGGATTACCAAAGATATGGCCCCGAATACACGAAAGTACAATAAAGAACCAATCGATAATTTTGATTTAGAATTCAACAATGGAACAGGAATTTGAACTCATCGCCAAGACCTTTATGGGATTGGAATCTGTCTTGGCAGAAGAGCTCACCAATTTAGGAGCAAACAATGTAGAGATAGGACGCCGTATGGTGTCTTTTACAGGGGATAAAGAGCTGATGTATCGTGCCAACCTTCAGTTGCATACAGCTATTCGAGTTCTCAAACCCATAGCGCATTTCAAGGCAAGCAGTGCCGAGGATATGTATGATGAGGTGAAGAAAATTGATTGGACCCAATATATTGACAAAGGGAAGACCTTCTCTGTTGACTCTGTTGTCTATTCGGAGGAGTTCCGTAATTCTCGTTTTGTCACTTACAAGGTGAAGGACGCTATTGTTGATCAGTTTCGTGAAACAACGGGCGACCGCCCGAATATCTCTGTGTCCAACCCTGACATACGTCTTAATATACATATAGCAGAAGATAAGGCAACTCTTTCTCTCGACTCTTCAGGAGAGTCTCTGCACCGTCGAGGGTATCGTCAGGAGTCTGTTGAGGCTCCTCTCAACGAGGTCTTGGCAGCGGGCATGATTTTGATGACAGGATGGAAAGGCGACTGTGACTTCATTGACCCGATGTGTGGCAGTGGAACGCTGCTGATTGAGGCTGCCCTCATAGCCCGGAATATCAGCCCTGGAATCTTCAGAAAAGAGTTTGCCTTTGAGCGCTGGCCGGATTTCGATGCAGAACTCCTTGACCAGATTTATAACGATGACTCTAAGGAACGGGAGTTCCGTCACCATATTTATGGCTATGATATAGATATGAAGGCTGTAAATACGGCGCGTATGAATGTGCGTGCTGCAGGCTTGACCAATATCATCAGCGTGGAGCAACAGAATTTTAAGGACTTCAAACAACCTGCTGCGCCTGCCATCATGGTGACCAATCCACCTTATGGTGAACGTATTTCTACCCCTGATCTTCTTGGTACTTACCGTATGATAGGGGAACGTCTAAAACATGCCTTTACAGGAAATGACGCATGGGTATTGTCTTATCGAGAGGAGTGCTTTGACCAGATAGGGTTGAAGCCTTCACTGAAAGTACCTGTTTACAACGGCTCATTGGAGTGCGAATTCCGTAAATACAGCCTCTTTGACGGTAAGATGAAAGAGTTCCGTTCAGAAGGCGGTGTTGTCAAAACAGAAGAAGAAAAAGCCGCCATGGCTGAAAAACATCGTTTCAAGAAGAATCGAGAATTTAAGAAGCGACTCGACGAGCAGGAAGAAAACGAGGGCAGTGATATACGTTCCTTCAAGTTCCATTCTTTTGAACACGACTATAAAGGGGCGCCACGTCGCCGGGAAGAAGAGGAACGCCCCAGGAATCGTGCTGAACGCATGGAACAGCGTAAGCGTCTTTTTGGAGGGGACAGAGACTTCAAGCGTGGCGACCGTGATTTTAAACGCAGTGGCCGGAGTGACCGGCCTGACAGCCGCACGTTTAAAAAAGGTGGTCGCGGTAATAATGATAAAAGATGGAAGAATCATGAAGAAGACTAAACTGATGGCGGCTGCATTCCTGTTTGGCTGCTTGACAACCGGTATGGCACAAGAGAAACTTTTCACACTTGAAGACCTCAACTATGGTGGTACCAACTTCTACAACCTTCAACCTGACAATCGGTATTATGAATGGTGGGGTGAACAGCTTGTGCGTACCGATGTGGAGGAATGTCGCATAGTGGACAAGAAGACAGGAAAGGAAAAGGTGCTCTTTACATTGGAAGATGTGAATAAGTGGGCACAGAGCGATGACGTTCGACAGGTTCGCCACTTGATGAATGCCAATTTCCCATATCCTGACAAACCTATCGTGGCTGTGGGAAATGGACGTGCCTTTACGCTCGTCGATTTCAAGGCTGGCTGTATCGTGTGGCAGGATAGCATCTCAGGCCAGACGGCCAATGACTGGACGGCAGTGTCGAAGGCAACGGCTTTCGTGGGAAGCGATCAGCAACTTTATGTCCAAGATGCTGACGGAAAACAAGTGAAACTCACAACCGATGGTTCCCGCGAGATTGTTTACGGACAGAGCGTTCATCGTGACGAGTTTGGTATAACAAAAGGCACTTTCTGGAGTCCTGACGGACATGCTCTGGCCTTCTATCGAATGAATCAAAGTGAGGTGACAGACTATCCACAGGTAGATGTGTTTCAACGTATAGCAACCTGTGAACCGGACAAATACCCAATGGCTGGCGAAGTTTCGCATCAAGTAACGGTTGGTGTGTTTAATGTTCAGACAGGTAAGACTATTTATCTCGATACTCCTCAACACGGACACACCGGGAAAATTCCCGAAGACGGGAAGGTGAGTGACGAAGCTTGTTACTTTACCAACATTGCGTGGAGTCCCGATTCCAAGACCATCTATATGTTTGAGCTAAATCGCGACCAGAATGATTGCCGGCTGGTTAGTTATGATGCGCAAACGGGAAAACGACTTCGGGAACTCTACCGGGAACAACATGAAAAATATGTGGAACCGCTTTGTCCCATCCAGTTCCTTCCATGGGATGCTACGAAATATATCATGCAGAGCCAGCGCGATGGTTTCAACCATCTGTACCTCTGTAATGCAGCTGACGGCTCTATTGTAAAACAACTGACTCAAGGACCGTGGGTCGTGTTGGAACTGATAGGCTTCAATAAGAAAGCCAAGAGCGTTATCATAGCTTCCAATGAAGCCAGTCTTATTCAGCGTAATACATGGGCCGTGGATGTAAGTACAGGTCGACGCACGCTGCTCGATAATGGGCGTGGCTACCACTTTGTCAATTTGTCGGAAAGTGGTGAATGGATGTACGACAGTTATTCAGAACCTGATGTGCCGCGTATTATCAATGTCTCTGCAACCTCAGGAAAGAAACGCTTGGAGACAACTCTGCTGACAGCTTCCGACCCATGGAAAGACTATCAGGTGCCATCTTATAGTTGCGGTACGGTAAAGGCCGCAGACGGTGTGACCGACCTGTTCTACCGTATGGTGAAACCTGCCGACTTCGACCCTTCAAAAAAATATCCTACCGTGGTGTATGTCTATGGTGGCCCCCATGCTCACAATGTGGATGCTCGTTGGCACTACAGTTCGCGCTCGTGGGAGACCTATATGGCACAGAAAGGATATATTCTTTTTATTCTTGACAATCGTGGATCTCAGAACCGTGGACGTGATTTTGAACAGGCAACTTTTCGGCAGTTGGGACAGGTGGAAACAGAAGACCAGATGCAAGGCGTGGCCTATTTGAAGTCTCTTCCTTATGTTGATCAAGACAGGATCGGTGTTCATGGTTGGTCGTTTGGCGGCTATATGACCATCACAATGATGACCCATCATCCGGAGGTCTTTAAGGTTGGTGTGGCTGGTGGACCGGTCATTGATTGGAAATGGTATGAGGTGATGTATGGTGAACGATATATGGATGCTCCCCAGCAAAACCCTGAGGGGTATGAGAAATGCTCACTGATGAATCAAGCCAAAAACCTGAAAGGAAAGCTGCAAATTATTACAGGGTATAATGATGCTACAGTGGTTCCGCAACATTGTCTGTCTTTTATTGCTAAGTGTATAGAAGAGGGAACGCAGCCGGACTTCTTTGTATATCCAGGCGAACCCCATAATATGCGTGGTCATCAGAGTGTGCATTTGCATGAGCGTATTACTCAATACTTCGAAGATTACTTGAAATGAAAAATATCCATGATGATGAAATATAAGATTTTGCTCTTAGGAAGTGGTGGACGTGAGCATGCGCTCGCTTGGAAAATTGCTCAAAGTGAGCGAGTGGAGAAACTTTTCATAGCTCCCGGAAATGCCGGAACGGCAGGTATGCCACTGGCAAACGGAGAAGGCTATAGTGAAAATATCTCCATGAAGGCTGATGATTTTGAGGCAGTGAAAGATTTCTGCGTTGCCAATGGTGTTGACATGGTAGTTGTAGGGCCTGAGGATCCGCTCGTGAAAGGTATCTATGATGACTTTAAGACAGATAGCCGGACGACACATATTCCTGTTATCGGTCCTTCAAAGGCCGGTGCTGTGCTGGAGGGTTCGAAGGATTTCGCCAAGGCTTTCATGCATCGCCATCAGATTCCTACGGCTCGTTATGAAACTTTCGATGGTGAACACCTGCAGGAAGGACTCCGGTTCTTGGAAACTCTTCAAGCTCCCTATGTCTTGAAGGCGGACGGACTTTGCGCCGGCAAGGGCGTACTGATTCTTCCGACGCTTGATGAGGCCAAAAAGGAACTGCAAGAGATGCTGGGAGGTATGTTTGGCAATGCCTCTTCCAAGGTGGTGATAGAGGAATTTCTTAGCGGTATAGAATGTTCTGTGTTCGTATTGACTGACGGTATGCATTATAAGATACTTCCTGAAGCCAAAGATTATAAGCGTATCGGGGAAGGAGATACAGGCCTTAATACGGGTGGAATGGGGTCGGTATCACCTGTGCCATTTGCCACCAAGGAGTGGATGGAGAAAGTGGAAAACAGAATCATCCGACCAACAGTGGAAGGCCTGAAAAAAGAGGATATAGTTTATCAAGGTTTCATATTCTTTGGCCTGATTAATGTGAATGGAGAACCGTTTGTAATTGAGTATAACTGCCGAATGGGAGACCCTGAGACAGAGTCAGTCATGCTTCGCCTGAAAAGTGATATTGTCGATCTTTTTGAAGGGGTTGCAAAGGGCGATCTTGATCAGCGAAAGGTTGTTTTTGATGAGCGTGCAGCTGTCTGTGTCATGTTGGTTAGCGGAGGCTATCCCCAACAATATGCAAAGGGGTACCCCATAGAGGGGCTGGACCTTCAGCGTGAGAGCATTGTATTTCATGCGGGAACAACCCGGAAAGACGGAAAGGTGGTAACTAATGGTGGCCGCGTAATAGCTGTGTCCTCCTATGGCAGGGACAAGGAAGAGGCTTTGAAGAAGAGTTTCCATGAAGCTGAGACCATCCAATTCCAGGATAAATATTTCCGTTCAGACATTGGAAAAGATTTATAGTTAGTTGTAACGCCGATAAAGAGTGGTTAGGAAACGCTTACAAAATTGGATATCGGAAGGACGATATACACTGCCGATCGTGGCTGTTTATGCCATGGTCGTGTGCATGTTGACCGGAGTTTTTAAACAGGGGCAATGGCTTCAATTTGCAGCTTTGGCTTTGTCTGCCTACTTGATGATACAATTGAATAACAGCAATGCTCTCATCCGGATTTATAGTCGTATGGTGTCGTGTTCCTTTCTGGTACTGATTACAATGACATCGTTTCTTATGTCATCTGTAGAAGGAGCTCTTGTCCAACTCTGTATGATAGTCTTCTACATGATGTTTTTTCATGCTTATCAAGACAACAGCGCCTCGGGGAGGCTGTTCTATGCTTTTGTTGCATGGGGAACGGCCAGCCTGTCCTTTGTTCAGATACTTTACTTCGTGCCAGTTTTGCTGGTCCTTCTGGTAACCAATATCATGGCTTTCAGTATGCGTAACCTTCGTGCGATGTTGCTGGGACTGATGGCTCCTTACTGGTTTATGGTGGGCTATGAAGCTTTTGTAGGAAACTTTCATTATCTTCAGAATCATTTTGCGCAGTTGTTCGTATTTGCACCTCTGTTCGACTATTCTGATCTTGACCCACACCGGACGTTGACATTCTGTTTCGTTGCGTTTCTGGCTTTGACAGGTAGCATACATTTCATGCGTCACAGTTATCAGGACAAAATTCGGACGCGTATGTTCTATGAGGTCTTTATTACCATGAATGCCTGCACCATCGTGTTCTTGCTCCTTCAACCGCAGCATTACGATTATTTGATTCGACTGATGATTATTAATACTTCGGTATTGATAGCTCATTTCTTCGCATTGACGAATACCCGTATTACCAATATCTCCTTTATCTTTATCACTCTCTCTGCATTTTTGATGACAGGCTATAATTTATGGATTTCATAGTTCATCTCCTGATTGAATATGGCTACTGGGGCATGCTAATGGCGGCATTTCTGGCCGGGAGCTTTTTCCCGTTTAGCAGCGAAGCTGTCATGGTGGGGCTACAGGCAGCGGGTCTTGACCCCTGGGGATTGGTGGTCTATGGCACTATAGGAAATGTCCTTGGTGGAATGTTTAACTACGGGGTGGGACGTATGGGGCGTTTAGACTGGATAGAACGCTATCTGCATGTAGATAAAAAAAGTCTTGACAAGGCAGAACGCTTTATGGCAGGCCGCGGAGCCTGGATGGGGTTCTTTGCTTTCTTGCCGATATTGGGCTCTGCCATCACGATAATGCTCGGATTAATGCGGGCCAATGTCATTATTTCCATCACCAGCATCAGCATCGGTAAATTCCTCCGATACCTGTTGCTTGTATTTGGAGCCAGCTTCCTTATTTGAATGGAAGGAATGACCTTTGTGTGGATATAACACTGGTCTATGGCAACTTTTTGGAGGATTTTGTGTAGTAAATAGATTTTTTTTGTACCTTTGCATGATATTTGGAAATATAAAACATAAAGACAATAATCAATGAAACAGTACAGACTGGTGGACAACGTGATAGGGTGGCTGGCTTTTGCCATTGCCGCATTTGTCTATTGCTCCACAATTGAACCGACAGCCTCTTTCTGGGACTGTCCGGAATTTATTTCCACAGGTTATAAACTGGAAGTCGGTCACCCACCTGGTGCACCCTTCTTTATGTTGACAGCCAATCTGTTCTCTCAGTTTGCCAGTGATGCTTCACAAGTGGCACGCATGGTCAACATGATGAGTGCCCTGCTCTCGGCAACAACCATTCTGTTTCTCTTCTGGAGCATTACGCACTTGACAAGACGACTCATTCTGAAAGACTGGAGTGAATTGACGACCTCTAAGCTCATTGCCATAGAGTCCAGTGGACTTGTGGGAGCCTTGATATATACATTCAGTGATACTTTCTGGTTTTCCGCAGTGGAGGGCGAGGTATATGCCTACTCGTCAGCATTTACGGCAGTGGTATTTTGGCTCATTCTGAAATGGGAGGACCATGCCGATGAGCCTCATTCCGATCGATGGCTCGTGCTGATAGCCTATATGACAGGTTTGAGTATAGGTGTCCACTTGCTAAACCTGCTTTGCATTCCTGCTATCGTACTGGTGTTCTGCTACAAGCGTTTTCCCAACATCGAAACCAAAGGCTCACTTTTGGCATTGCTTATCTCTTTTGTTATTGTGGCAGCGGTACTCTATGGTGTGGTGCCGGGCATTATCACGGTAGGTGGATGGTTTGAACTGTTCTTTGTCAATATGTTGCACTGTCCGTTTAATACCGGTGAGATTATCTACATCTTCTTGTTGGTATGCACAGTTGTATGGGCTATTTATGAAACCTATAATAACCATGGTGAGAAGCGACAGAATATTGCTTTTCTGCTGAGTGTGGCCATGTTGGGTATTCCCTTCTACGGCTATGGATGGTCAGCTTTCATCATAGGTATTGTTGTTTTGGCTGCCCTATGGTTCTTACTAAACAGGAAAGTGAAGGTGGAGAAGAACGTCATACCCCTCATCTCTGCCCGTATCAAGAATACGACGTTGCTCTGTCTGCTCATGTTGATGATTGGCTATTCCAGCTATGCTGTCATCGTGATTCGTTCTTCGGCCAATCCGCCGATGGATCAGAACTCGCCAGAAGATATCTTTACACTGGGTAACTACCTAAGCCGCGATCAATATGGTGATCGTCCACTGCTCTATGGACAGGCCTACACGTCACAGGTGGCACTCGATGTTGAGGGTAACATGTGTAAACCACGATTCAAGGAAGGAGCTCCTATCTACAGCCGAAAAGAAAAGGAATCAGCCACGGAGAAAGATTCCTACTTTGTGGTCAGTCATAAAAATAAGTACGTCTATGCGCAGAACATGCTGTTCCCTCGTATGCATGATTCCAGTCATGCGCGTGACTACGAGAGTTGGATGGGGGGCGTAGATGGAACAGAGGTCCCCTATGACCGTTGCGGAGAAAATGTAATGGTGAAGATGCCATCGCAAGTTGACAACATCCGATTCTTTCTTTCCTATCAGTGTAACTTCATGTATTGGCGCTACTTCATGTGGAACTTTGCTGGAAGACAAAACGATATCCAGGGACATGGCGAATTAGAACATGGTAACTGGATAACGGGTTTCTCGTTCATCGATAATATGATGTTGGGAAATCAAGACTTGTTGCCAGATGAACTGAAGAACAACAAAGGCCATAACGTGTTCTATTGTTTGCCCTTGTTACTTGGATTAATCGGTCTGTTCTGGCAGGCTTGGCGCGGACGTCGTGGCATCCGTCAGTTCTGGGTAGTGTTCTTCCTGTTCTTCATGACAGGTCTCGCCATCGTTGTCTATTTGAACCAGACACCGGTTCAGCCACGTGAGCGCGATTATGCCTATGCCGGTTCTTTCTATGCTTTTGCCATTTGGTGTGGTCTTGGTGTGGCTGCCTTGATAGACCTGACAAAGAAATATATTGGCAAGGTCAATGAAACCGTCATAGCTGCCTGTGTAGGACTGGCATGTCTGGCGGTGCCCATTCAGATGGCTTCGCAAACTTGGGATGATCACGACCGTAGTGGGCGCTTCACCTGTCGTGACTTTGGACAGAACTACCTGATGACCCTGCAGAATGAAGGCAATCCCATCATCTTTACCAACGGTGACAATGATACATTCCCATTGTGGTACAATCAGGATGTTGAGGGTGTTCGTACAGATGCAAGAGTGTGTAACCTGAGCTATTTGCAGACCGACTGGTATATCGATCAGATGAAGCGTCCAGCCTATGATTCTCCTTCGTTGCCTATCACCTGGCCAAGACTAGAATATTGCTCTGGCACTAACGACTATGTTGAGATTGTTCCCAATGCGGAACAGGAGATTCTAAGCTATTATGAGAATAGTCCAGAGGCAGCACGTCAGCAGTTCGGTGACAATCCCTTCGAGCTGAAGAATATTCTTGAACATTGGGTTCGTGCCAAGGATAAGGATATGCACTTCATACCTACCGATACCGTCTATGTGACGATTGACAAGGAGGCTGTTCGCAAGAGCGGCATGATGATGGCGGCAGACTCTATACCTGACAAGATGATTATCTCACTGGCTGGGCGCCGTGCGTTGTATAAGGGTGATTTGATGATGCTGGAACTCATAGCACAGGCCAATTGGACGCGTCCTATCTATGTGGCAACAACTGTGGGACGTGAGAACTACATGAACCTTGGTGATAACTTTGTTCAAGAAGGTCTTGCAAACCGTATCACACCGTTTACGACCAACATCGACGGACGCCTGGTGGAAGGTGCAAAGGTCTTTGATACCGAGAAAACTTATGAAAACGTGATGAATCGTTATAAATTCGGTGGACTGAGAAGGCCTGGCCTTTATCTCGATGAGACAAACCTGCGCATGTGCTACACCCATCGTACACTGATGGCACAGTTGGCCTTGGAGCTTATCAAGGAAGGGAAGAAAGACAAAGCCAAGAATGTGTTGGCAAAGATTGAAAAGGAACTTCCTAACTACAATGTGCCGGTGAATTATCGTAGTGGGTCGCTGGATATGGCCCAGGCATACGCGAGTCTGGGTATGAAGAAGCAGGCTCTTGATATTTCCAATGAACTTTGGAAGACTGCTACGCAATATTTAAACTTCTATTTCTCATTGAGTCCATCGCGCTTCAATATGTCATCCTCCGACTGTTTGACTCAGTTCTATGTCATGCAACGTGTCATAGCGACAGTAGAGCAAACGGATACAAAGTATGCTGGCAAATTGATGCAGCAACTGGAACAACTTTACAAGAGATACGAACAGAGGGGAGGAGGACTGCCTCTCGAACAATAATAAACCGTAGCAGCCGATGTTTATAGAACAGCCGTCGAGCTGGCTTAGATGGATTTACCCTAAAGCCATTTGGAGAATGGATCGTCATGAGCGTGCAGTATATCTGACGTTTGATGACGGTCCTATCCCCGAGGCAACCCCCTTCATTCTTGATACTTTGCGTCACTATGGCATCAAAGCAACTTTTTTTATGGTGGGCGATAATGTCAGGAAATACCCGGAACTCTATCAGCGTATCGTTGAGGAAGGCCACCAGGTGGGTAACCATACTTTCAATCACCTTGGTGCCTTCAAGCATTGGAATGTCACCTATATCATTAATACATATATGGCCAATGAACTGATACATGCGCACCTCTTTCGACCACCACATGGGTGGATGCGTCCCAGTGAGTATTATTGGCTCCATAAGTATTTCAAGATAATCATGTGGGATGTTGTCACTCGTGACTATTCTAAATGGACAACGGCCAGTGATGTGGTGGATATAGTGAAGAAATATTCTCGTCACGGATCTATCATTACCTTTCATGACTCTTTGAAGAGCATAGAGAAGCTTTATCAAGCCCTACCGGAGTCCATCGAGTGGCTGCGTGATCAAGGCTATCAGTTTAAGGTGTTTGAATAAAAAAAATAGGCACATCCTCATTTTTGTCACGTTGATTTTCACACTTCCCCTACACTTCTTATCTTCTCATCCCAGACTATTTATCAGCTGAAACCAGCCTTTTAATCACCTGAGAGCATTCCTATTATCAAGTAAAATAAATTATATTGCAGAGTAAAATAAATTATATTGCAAAGTAAAATAAATTATATTGCTGAGTAAAATAAATTATATTGCAAAGTAAAATAAATTATATTGCAAAGTAAAATAAATTATATTGGTAGATAGAAAGGTTGTTGTTGAGGGATAGACGCTATCCTTTGACAGGACAAAAGTTCACATATCGCTGAAATCAAACAGACATATTTTGAAACTATTTACA
>CAMNOK010000028.1 GCA_946546825.1 uncultured bacterium | reverse complement strand
GACAAAACAGAAGATACAAGATATTGTCAACCATCTCTAAACACACAGCCATAGTGGTGCAAATGTGGTGCATTCGGAATAAAAGAAAAACAGCAAACAATTAATATCCAATTGTTTGCTGTTTTCTTGAAGTGATCCGCTTGGGGCTCGAACCCAAGACCCCAACATTAAAAGTGTTGTGCTCTACCAACTGAGCTAGCGGATCATCGCTTAAAAGCGGGTGCAAAGTTACAATGATTTTTTGAGTTCTCCAAATTTTTCTGAAACTTTTCGATGCAACTAAACATTTTTCTTTGATTTTTCCTCCTCCACAGCCTGCTGATAACAGTTTCTGCAGAGAGGCTCATACTCTGATGTCTCCCCCAACAAGACACGACGTTCGTTCTGTACAAGGCGGTGGCTGACATAGGCAAGGTTGCCACACTTCACACAGATGGCATGAACTTTGGTAACATCGTCGGCAATGGCACAGAGGGCCGGCATGGGGCCGAAAGGCACACCCTTGAAGTCCATATCGAGGCCGGCTATGATGACCCTGACACCTCTGTTGGCCAGTTCATTACACACATCGACAAGACCCATGTCAAGAAACTGAGCCTCATCAATACCCACGACATCAATGTCGGATGCCAACAAGAGAATGGCGGCAGAAGAGTCGATAGGAGTTGATGGTATGGCATTCTGATCGTGGCTGACCACATCGTTATCAGAATAACGCGTATCTATGGAAGGCTTGAATATCTCTACCTTCTGCTTGGCAAACTTGGCACGCTTCATCCTACGAATCAGTTCTTCCGTTTTCCCAGAGAACATGGAACCGCAGACAACCTCTATCCTACCCGGCCGACGGGCTTCACCTGTTAGATTTCCTATCATACGAATTGTGAATAACTGGTAAATTGCATACAAAAATACAAAGACGTTTTAAAAATTGCAAAGAAATAGAGAGTTTTTTTGCACTTGAAGATTAATTAACTAATTTTGCCACATCTTTAAGAAAGAATATGCTGTATATAGTTCCAACCCCAGTGGGTAACATGGAAGACATGACGCTTCGCGCCATACGAATTCTTAAGGAAGCAGACCTGATTCTTGCGGAGGACACCCGCACTTCAGGACTGCTACTGAAGCATTATGACATCCAAAATCGCCTGCTTTCTCACCATAAATATAATGAGCACGGTACAGCAGCCTCCATTGTCGAACGCCTGAAGGCAGGACAGACCATCGCCCTCATTAGCGATGCGGGCACACCAGGCATCAGCGACCCAGGTTTCTTTCTTGTGCGTGAAGCCGTTGCCGCAGGTATTGAAGTACAGACACTACCAGGTGCGACAGCATGTATTCCAGCCATTGTCTCCTCTGGTCTTCCCTGCGACCGTTTTTGTTTTGAAGGATTTCTTCCGCAGAAGAAAGGCCGGCAGACTCATCTTGAGTTACTGAGAAATGAACAACGAACCATGGTCTTTTATGAATCACCCTACCGTCTTCTCAAGACACTGCAGCAATTCAGCGAAGTCTTCGGAACAGACCGACAGGCGAGTGTATGCCGCGAGATTTCCAAGATACACGAAGAGAGTGTGCGCGGTAGCCTGGCTGAGCTTATAGTTCATTTTACGGAGAAAGCCCCCAAGGGCGAGATTGTCATTGTCGTGGCAGGCGCAGAGAAGGAGGCAAAAGGCAAGAACAAGAAAAATGAGAGAGAAAAAAAGTTTGATTAACAATAACACATTTATAAAACTTATGAAGAACTTATTACTGGCTGGTGCAGCATTCATGCTGTTGACACTGGCAAGTTGCACAGAAGAAAAGAAAATTGCACAACCCGCAGAAGCAGAGAAGATTGACTCTCTGGAGCGTGTGGTTTTACAGAAAGACAACGAGATCAACGACATGTTGTCAACCCTGAATGAGATTCAAGACGGTTTCCGTGCGATTACCGAGGCAGAGAACCGTGTCAGTGTGGTAAAGGACGGTGAGCGTTCCGACAAGGCAGAACAGATTCGCGAGAACATCTCGTTTATCTCTAACACCATGAAACGCAACCGCGAACTCATTGCCAAGCTCCGCCAGCAGGCTCGAGAAAGTTCTGTCAAGAGTGAGCAGATGAAGCAGACTATTGAGAATCTGGTCAGCCAGCTGGAAGAAAAAAATGCCCAGCTGCAACAACTGCGCGCAGAGCTCGATGCCAAGGACATCCACATTGCAGAGCTGAACGAGAACATCAACAACCTGAATACCAACGTCACAAACCTGCAGACAGAGAACAACGAGAAAAGTCAAACCATTAACACCCAGGACAAGCAGTTGCACACCGCCTGGTATGTTTTTGGCACTAAAAAGGAACTGAAGGATCAACGCATACTGGAAGGCGACCGCGTCCTGCAGGCCAACTTCAACAAGAGCTACTTCACCAAAATTGACATTCGCGTTGACAAGGAAATCAAACTTTACTCCAAGTCTGCCCGCATTCTGACCACTCACCCCTCAAGCAGCTACACTCTGGTTCAGGATGCCAACAAGCAATACATCCTGCGCATCAACAACCCGCAGCTCTTCTGGTCCACCAGCAAATATCTTGTTGTTGTCGTTAAGTAATTTGGGGTTTACAGTTACTAAATAAGAATTAGCGTTTTTCCTTGAAGAAAGCCTGCATCAGCGCACGGCATTCTTCTTCCAATACGCCCGATGTCACTGTGCAACGCTTATGCAGGGCATCGGGCGCAATCTGTGTATAGCCCCGTTTCTCGTCAGACGCACCATATACCACCCTACCCATCTGCGCCCAGCCGATGGCTCCAGCACACATTGTGCAAGGTTCTACGGTGACATACAGAGTGCATTCGGGCAGATACTTGCCGCCAAGAGCATTGGCTGCCGCCGTGATGGCCTGCATCTCGGCATGGGCCGTCACATCGTTGAGCGTCTCCGTGAGATTATGGGCACGGGCCAGAATCCGGTCTTTACACACCACAACGGCTCCGATAGGGATCTCTCCCTCCCGGTATGCGGCCTCTGCCTCTACTAAAGCCTTACGCATATACAGCTCGTCGGCCTGTTGTTGTTCTGTTGCGGTCATAACAATGATTTTGCTTGCAAAAGTACAATAAAATTTTGAGGTATTGAATAATTTCGCTATTTTTGCAGGAAATAACAACAATGAAAAGGGATATTGACGTCATCAGACTTGACGAAACAGATTCTACCAACCGATGGCTGCGAGACCATGACGGCGACAACGACCTTGTCGTCACTACCGATTATCAAACAGCAGGAAAAGGACAAGGCACCAACTCGTGGGAGAGCGAGCGTGGGAAAAACCTGCTATTCTCCATCCGATGGTGTCCCGTCAGCTTCCCAGCCAACCAACAGTTTCTGATTTCGCAAGCTGTCAGCTTGGCCATTGCCGATACGCTCTCCCTCTATATAAATAAGGTGGAAGTGAAATGGCCGAACGATATCTACTACGATGACAAGAAACTGGCAGGCATCCTGATAGAGAACAAGCTGCACGGCAACTGGGTGAAGCACTGCATCATCGGTATCGGCCTGAACGTCAATCAACGACTTTTTCTCAGTGATGCACCCAACCCAGTTTCACTCTGCCAGGTTCTTAACCACGAAGTGAACCGCGAACATCTTCTCGACCAGCTGACTACGGCCATTACAGATAGCCTGAGAAACCTCTCAACAGGACAGGCAGCACAGCTAAAGGACCGCTACCATCAACACCTCTATAGAATACAAGGGCTCCACCGCTACCGTGAAACCGCTTCAGGAAAAGAGTTCATGGCCACCATCCGAGGAGTGGCTGATGACGGTCAACTACTCTTATGCGGTGAAGACAATCAGATTCACTGCTATGCCTTCAAAGAGGTGGAATTCGTGATAGGATAGCTGGCAACAGCATCACTGTATTTCCACTGTCTGACATCAAATCATTTATCGACATAATAAAACAAAAACATGGCAAGATTTAAAAGAATTCTACTAAAGCTCAGCGGTGAGAGTTTAGCCGGAGCACAAGGACATGGCATCGACCCGCAACGTCTTTCCGACTATGCACAGCAGATCAAGGAAGTTCACGACATGGGTGTGCAGATAGGCATCGTCATTGGTGGCGGCAACATCTTTCGTGGTCTGAGCGGTTCACAGAAAGGTTTCGACCGTGTGAAAGGCGACCAGATGGGCATGTGTGCCACCGTCATCAACTCACTGGCCTTGAGCTCGGCCTTAGGAGCCATTGGCGTGAAGAACAAGGTGCTCACTGCCATCCGCATGGAACCCATCGGTGAGTTCTATTCCAAATGGAAGGCCATCGAAGCCATGGAGGCTGGTTACGTCTGCATCTTCTCTGCCGGCACTGGCTCGCCCTACTTCACCACCGACACCGGTTCGTCGCTACGCGGCATCGAGATTGAGGCCGACGTCATGTTGAAGGGCACCCGCGTGGATGGAGTCTATACCGCCGATCCGGAAAAAGACCCCACGGCAACGAAATTCACCGACATCACCTACACCGAGGTGTTGGCCCGCGGCCTGAAGGTCATGGACCTTACCGCCATCTGCATGTGTAACGACAACGACCTGCCTATCTACGTCTTCAACATGGACATCGTAGGCAATCTAAAGAAAGTGATGGCTGGTGAGGATATTGGCACGCTCGTACACAAATAGGACGGCTGCCATGTTTCGCTGATTCATTTGAGCTATAAGCCGTCCACCTCAAGCTATGCTGGGGTGTTGTCAACTTCCTCGAATTCGACATATTCTCCCTCGTCCCGAGAGAAAATCTTTCGTTCAGCTTCCTGACGGGTACGGCGGTCAACGACTGTCGGCCCGTTTGAGGAGGTTTTTTTGTGGAAAGAGCCAAAGCCCATAAGCTGTTTTACCTTTTGATAAAGCACCAGTGCCGTGATGCCGACGGCTATCAAGACAAAAAGAACAGCAAACAGAATGAATTGAAAAAAGAGAGCCATGGTAGCAGAAGAATTGAAAATTATTTCCTTGTCTTCAAATCAACACACGCTGACAGGACAATATACCACAAGATGATGACAAAGATACCACTGATGCCTCCCACCAACAAAACCGGCACACAGCTAAGGATGAAGATATAACGCACCTCATTGCCGCTCCACCCCCAGTGTTTGAACTTCAGGGCAAACATCGGAATCTCGCAAACCAGCAGCCAGCAACTCAGGAGCATGCCCGCCAACAATATCGGCAGCCATATACGGGAAGACTCCAACAACTGATGACTGCCCACCAGTAAGGAGCCCCACGCAAGGGCATTGGCCGGTGTGGGCAATCCAATAAATCCCATGGTCTGACGCTCGTCAAGGTTGAACTTTGCCAGGCGCAAGGCTGAGAATGCCGCCATGACAAAAGCCAGAAAGGGAACATAGTTGCGATAAGGCTCCAGGAAAGCCGGATAGTCCATGACCGACAACTCACTGAAAAGCATAGTAGCCGGTGCCACGCCAAAGGTCACATCGTCGGCCAGCGAGTCCAACTCTTTCCCGATGGGTGAGCTCACGCCCAACAGTCTTGCTGACATGCCGTCGAAGAAGTCGAACACAGCACCCATGACAATCCACGACAATGCCATCGTCATGTCACCGGAGAAGGCGAATGTCGTAGCAATGCATCCAGAGATAAGGTTGCAGCAGGTAATGGTATTGGGAATATGTTTTTTCACTTCTTCGGTCCTCCGAGCTTATCTATTATTTCAACCTTTCAGCTTTGCAATCACTGTCTGATCGCCAGTGGTGGTCTGTCCCATCTTCACACACACCTCTGTGCCAACAGGGAGATAGACATCTACGCGTGAGCCAAACTTGATGAATCCCAAGTGCTCATCGATATAGCACTCCTCGCCTTCCTTGGCATAGGTGACAATACGGCGGGCCACAGCGCCGGCTATCTGGCGGCAGAGGATGTCTGTGCCTTCGGGTGTGGTAATCATCACGTCGGCATGCTCGTTTTCCTCACTTGCCTTGGGCAACCAAGCTTTGTGATAGTTACCGTTCTGGTGATGCACAAACTTCACTTTTCCATCAACGGGAAACCAGTTGGCATGCACATTGAAGAGACTCATAAAAATGCTGATCATCAGACGTCGGTCGTGGAAGTACTCATGTTCATCGACCTCTTCCACCACGACGACCTTGCCATCGGCAGGTGCCACCACGATTCTTTCGGTGTCTTCCTGAGCAAAATAACGTATCGGGCAACGGAAAAAGTTCAGCACGATGCCATATACTACTCCGAAGACGGCGAGAAAGCACCAGAACGGCCATTTTACTTCCAAACGCCACAGCAGCAGGGCTATGGCAGCAATGACAATGAAGCCGTAGATGAGCGTATCAGTCCCTTCTCGATGTATTCTGATTTTTTTTAGTTTCCTTATTTTCTTTCCCATATCAATGGTTAGTTTTTTCCAAGCTGCAAAGGTAACATTTTTTATCCCATCGAACAAGAAAACAGACAAAAAAATTGGCTACCTCAGAGAAAAAACATAAATTTGCAACACGATTGAAAGCAAACAGTAACAAAATGGAAGACTTCATACACCTACACGTCCACACCTACTACTCCATCCTTGACGGACAGTCGAGCATCAAACGACTGGTTGACAAGGCTGTTGCCGACGGCATGCGCGGCATGGCCGTGACCGACCACGGTGACATGTTTGGCATCAAGGAGTTTCACGACATCTGCATAGACGTGAACAAAGCCCGAAAGAAAGAGGGGCTGGAGCCCTTCAAGCCCATCTTTGGATGTGAGATGTATGTGGCCCACCGCACCAAGGAAGACAAGGTGAAGGAGATGGGTGACAACAGCGGCTACCATCTCATCGTATTGGCCAAGAACTACAACGGCTACAAGAACCTCATCAAGTTGGTGAGCCGTTCGTGGGTGGACGGCTACTACTATCGTCCGCGTACCGACAGGGCCGACCTGGAGCGCTACCATGAGGACCTCATCGTCTGTTCGGCCTGTATAGCCGGAGAGGTTCCCAAGAAGATTCTTCAAGGCGACATAGCCGGAGCCCGCGAAGCCATTGAGTGGTATCACCGCGTCTTTGGTGACGACTACTACCTGGAGCTGCAGCGCCATGAGGTGACCGACCCTTCCATCCGCGCCAACCGAGAGACCTTCCCTTTGCAGCAGAAAGCCAACAAGGTGCTGATAGAACTGGCCCACGAATATGGCATCAAACTGGTATGCACCAATGATGCCCACTTCGTGGACAAGGAGAACGCCGAGGCCCACGACCACCTGCTCTGTCTGGCTACCCAACAAGATCTGGACGACCCCAACCGCATGCTCTACTCCAAACAGGAATGGTTCAAGACGCGTCAGGAAATGAACGACATCTTCCAGGACGTGCCGGAGGCTCTGTCCAACACGCTGGAGATTTTGGACAAGGTGGAGATATACAGTCTCGACCATGACCCTATCATGCCCTTCTTCCCCATTCCAGAGGATTTTGGCACTGAAGACGAGTGGCGCAAGAAGTTCACTGAGGAACAACTCTACGAGGAGTTTACCCGCGACGAGAACGGCGAGAATCCACTGCCACGCGAGGAGGGTGAGAAAAAGATTGCCCACCTCGGTGGCTACGACAAAATCTACCGCATCAAGTTTGAGGCCGACTACCTGGCTAAACTTGCCTACGAAGGAGCCAAAAGCCGCTACGAGCAACCACTTCCCAAGGAGGTTGATGACCGCATACGCTTTGAGCTTCACATCATGAAGACCATGGGCTTTCCAGGCTACTTCCTCATCGTGCAGGACTTCATCAACTCCGCCCGCAACGAGCTGGGCGTCATGGTGGGGCCAGGCCGTGGCTCTGCAGCCGGCTCCGTGGTGGCCTACTGCCTGGGCATCACGAAGATAGACCCGCTGAAATACGACCTGCTGTTTGAGCGTTTCCTCAACCCCGACCGTATCTCACTGCCTGATATTGACACCGACTTCGATGATGACGGACGCGGACGCGTGCTGAAATGGGTGGAAGACAAATACGGACACGAGAACTGTGCCCACATCATCACCTATAGCACCATGGCCACGAAGAACTCCATCAAGGACGTGGCACGCGTGGAGAAGCTGCCCCTCGACACGTCCAACGCTCTGTGTAAGGCCATTCCCGATCGCTTGCCCGACGGCTTGAAGATGAATCTCACCAATGCCATCAAGTGCACACCGGAGCTGCGCGAAGCTGAAGCATCGCCCGACCCGAAGCTGGCTAATACCATCAAATATGCCAAAATGCTGGAAGGCACCGTGCGCGGAACAGGCATACATGCCTGCGGATTCATCATCTGTCGTGACCCGATATCCGACTGGGTGCCCGTGAGCACGGCCGACGACCCAGACTTCAAGGACACCAAGACCAACTGCACACAGTATGACGGCCACGTCATCGAATCGACAGGCCTCATCAAGATGGACTTCCTCGGACTGAAGACGCTCTCCGAGCTGAAGGAGGCCTGCGCCAACATCAAGCAGACACGGGGCATCGAAGTCGATCTCGACAATATTCCCATCGACGACCCGAAGACCTACGAGCTCTATCAGAAAGGACAGACTATAGGCACCTTCCAGTTTGAGTCGGCGGGCATGCAGAAATACCTGCGCGAACTGAAACCGACGGTCTTCGAAGACCTCATTGCCATGAATGCGCTCTACCGTCCGGGACCTATGGACTACATCCCGTCGTTCATTGCCCGTAAGACCGGTCGCGAGCCTATCACCTACGACATACCCTGCATGGAGAAATACCTGAAAGACACCTACGGCATCACGGTCTATCAGGAGCAGGTGATGTTGCTCTCGCGCCAGCTGGCCAACTTCACCCGAGGCGAGAGCGACGCCCTGCGTAAAGCCATGGGTAAGAAGAAAAAAGCCATCGTAGATGCCATGAAGCCCAAATTCATCGAGGGTGGCAAGAAGAATGGCCACGACCCGAAGGTGCTCGACAAGATATGGAGCGACTGGGAGAAATTCGCTTCCTATGCTTTCAACAAGTCTCATGCCGCCTGCTACTCATGGGTGGCATTCCAGACGGCCTACCTCAAGGCCAACTTTCCTGCCGAGTTCATGGCGGCCATCATGACGCGCCGCCGCGACCAGATAACAGAAATCACCAAGCTCATGGACGAATGCAAGTCGATGGGCATTGCCACACTGGGCCCCGATGTCAACGAGAGCTACCTGAAATTCGGCACCAACAAGAAGGGTGAGATACGCTTCGGTCTGGCTGCCATCAAAGGCATGGGCGACGCCGCAGCCGAAGCCATCATCAAGGAGCGCGAGGAACATGGTCCCTTCAAGGATATCTTCGACTTCGCCCAGCGCATCAACTTCGCCGCCGTCAACCGAAAGGCTTTTGAAAGTCTTGCGCTCAGCGGAGGCTTTGACAGCTTCGGCATCCCGCGCGAGAACTTCTTCGCAGCCGACAGTCGCGGCAACGTGTTCCTCGACACGCTGGTACGCTACGGCCAGCTCTACCAAGCTGAGCAGCAACAGGCCCAAAACTCTCTCTTCGGCGATGCCAATGCCATCGAGATTGCCACACCGCCCATCCCGCAGGGAACACCCTGGAGCACCATAGAGAAGCTCAACCGCGAGCGAGACCTCGTGGGCATCTATCTCTCTGCCCACCCTCTGGACGACTACAAGCTGGTGCTCAACTTCATGTGCAACACCCACTGCCAGGAACTGGGCGACAAGGAAGCTCTCATCGCCAAAAACGAAGTGACCATGGGAGGCATCGTCACCGCCGTGCGCTCCAAGTTCACCAAGCGCGGCGACCCATGCGGCTTCGTCACCATCGAAGACTTTGAAGGCAGCGGCGAACTGGCTCTCTTCGGTGAAGAGTGGGCCCACTGGCGCGGCATGTTTGCCGAGGGCTATACCGTCTTCGTCAAAGCCAAATATTCAAAGAAATATGCCACAAGCAACTTCGTGGAAACCAAGATCATCGAGGTGCAGTTCCTTCAAACCGTGAAGGAAGAGCGCATCGAGCGCTTCACCATCACCTGCGACAAAAACAATATCAATGCCCAAATGGTGGAAGACCTCTCGACCATGATTACTGAGTCGCCCGGCCACACCGAATTCTTCCTGCAAATCATAGACCGTGAGCACAACGACCACTTGATGCTTCGCTCCGGTTCCCACCAAATCAACCTGAACCGAGAGATTCTGCAATATGTGGAAAGCAACGAGGCCCTGTCCTATCACATCAATTAGCCGTCACATGCTAAGCCGCCAAAAGATGGCACGGTCTTTGCATAGGAAGGAAATGCAGGAGTGAAGGAGTAAAGAAATCAAGCTAAGACATATTTTCATTATTAAAAGAACAAACTGTATGGAAGTAACAATCACAAGTGAAAACTTTGAGCAGCTCAAAAACGGTGAGCAGCCTCTCGTGGTAGATCTCTGGGCAACATGGTGCGGTCCCTGCCGCATGGTGGGACCCGTCATCTCTGAACTGGCCAAAGACTACGACGGCAAAATAGTAGTAGGCAAGTGCGATGTCGATGAAAACGAAGACATCGCTGCCGAACTCGGAGTTCGCAACATCCCCACCATCCTGTTCTTCAAGGGTGGAGAGCTGGTCGATAAGTTTGTCGGCGCCGCCCCCAAATCGGTGCTCGACGAGAAGTTCAAGGCTCTGCTGTAAATTCGAAGTCAAAGAAGTCTGTCATTTTTCTTGACAACGGATTTTCGCAATCTGGAAAGACAAAGTCTCCAAAGACATACCTTTTTGCTTCTCCCCCTCTTCTAAGAAGAAAGAATTAGACAAGGGCCAAGGAGCTAAAAGGAGTGTCTTTGGATTTTTTTTGATGCCTTGAAGAAGTCTTAGCAACACCACCGCCCCAAACGACAAGAAGCGAACCAGCTCGCAAAAGCACCCTTTTTGGCCCCCAGAGTCCATCCTTTCTGGAGCTAAAGTCAACCTTATCAGGAGCCAAAGTCTTTCCTTTTACGACGAAAAGTCTATCCTTTTAGAGGTAAAAACCATTCCTTTTGCAGCTTCCTCCCACAGTTTCAGCGGAGCAGAGTGAAAGACATCCGTCATGTATCACGCAGGGATCTACAAGTTCTTCATTATCAATAGATTAAGAGTAAAAAGCCATTTTTATCATGCTTCAAGAATCTCAGACTGGGGATGGAGCACCTCACAAAAAGCTTCAGGATTTCTTCAAAATTCGAATTTTTCTTGACATTCCGTCCTCCCATCGGTTCTCTCCCAAGCCACGCCCTCGCCACTCACCCGTAAGACAGACGACACCCATCTTTGAAGAACAAATGTTGGAAACGAAAAACTTTTTTCGACAATTATTTTGTTTTTTGATGAAGTTAGGCTAACTTTGCATCGATATGGAGAATCAGCAACTGCAAACAAAATGGCCGGAGAACGTCATCATTGCCGATGCCGACTATGTAGATAAGGTAGCCTTCAACCTGACCGTGAACTTTGAACGGATGATTGGCCGACGCATCCCCAAGGCTGACCTGGCCCACTGGATTGACTGCGTGGCACTGGACGGCGGTGTGCGCGAGGGCGACCACGAGACTCAGGTGATACTCATCCACGACAAGGGCAACAAGCAGCTGGAAAACTTCTCACCAGCCAACTATACTGAGGAACTGGACGGCAAAGCCTTCAAAGACCATCTGGGAGAGTTTGTCCTCTCTGCCCTCTGCGTAGAAGAGCTCGTGCAGCGCGAAGACTTTCTGCTCGACATCCTCGGCACCGTGTGCCAGCAGGAGTCTGTCAAGCGCATCATGGTCATCCCCAATGCAGAAGAAGGAACCCTCTACGACGACATCCGTGAAACCCTACACCGACTGGACGAACAAACCGAAAACAAGCGCATCACGCTGTTCACCATGGAACCACAACAGGGCGGCAACTTCCGACAGGAACTCCTGGGCTACTCCCTAATGAGCGCCCTCGGCATCCGAGGCGACGAAATCAAATAACCCCTACAGACATGGCAAAAGAATATCGACTGGACAAAGATATCGACACACTGGCTGACAAAAAGTCGGCCGAACAGTCTGACGTGTTTACCGACTTCATGATTGTGTCTAGGAAAAAACAAGAATATCAACAAAACAAAATAGAACAAAGACCCAAATGAGCAGAGTATTAATGATTGGCGCCGGAGGCGTCGCAACAGTGGCAGCGTTCAAGATAGCGCAAAACCACGAGGTGTTTACAGAGTTCATGATTGCCAGCCGACGCAAGGAAAAATGCGACAAGATTGTGGCTGACATACACGCCAAAGGCTACAACATGCCCATCAGCACAGCACAGGTCGATGCCGACGATGTAGAACAGCTGAAGGCTCTCTTCAACAGCTTCAAGCCGGAACTGGTCATCAACCTCGCCCTGCCCTATCAAGACCTGACCATCATGGAGGCCTGTCTGGCATGCGGATGTTCTTATCTTGACACAGCCAACTACGAACCGAAAGACGAAGCACACTTCGAATACTCCTGGCAATGGGCCTACCGCGAGCGCTTCCGCGAAGCCGGACTGACCGCCATACTCGGCTGTGGCTTTGACCCGGGTGTGACAAGCATCTTCACTGCCTATGCCGCCAAACACCATTTCAAAGCCATCGAATATCTCGATATCGTTGACTGCAATGCCGGCGACCACCACAAAGCCTTCGCCACCAACTTCAATCCGGAAATCAACATCCGCGAGATTACCCAGAAAGGACTTTACTGGGAGAACGGACAATGGGTGGAAACAGAGCCTCTGGAGATTCATCGAGACCTGACCTACCCCAACATAGGGCCGCGCGACAGCTACCTGCTCCACCACGAAGAGATTGAATCACTGGTCATCAACTATCCTACCATCAAGCGCGCCCGCTTCTGGATGACCTTCGGACAGCAGTACCTAAAACACTTAGAGGTAATACAGAACATCGGCATGAGCCGCATCGACGAAGTGGAATACGAGGCTCCGCTGGCCGACGGAACAGGAACAGCACGGGTAAAAATCGTTCCACTACAGTTCTTGAAGGCCGTACTCCCCAACCCACAAGACCTCGGCGAAAACTACGAAGGAGAAACCTCCATCGGATGCCGCATCCGCGGCGTCGGACAAGACGGCAAAGAGCACACCTACTATGTCTATAACAACTGTTCTCACCGAGCCGCCTACGAAGAGACCGGCATGCAGGGCGTCTCCTACACCACAGGCGTACCAGCCATGATTGGTGCCATGATGTTCTGTAAGGGACTGTGGAGAAAACCGGGCGTGTTCAACGTCGAAGAGTTCGACCCAGACCCATTCATGGAACAACTCAACAAGCAGGGTCTGCCATGGTATGAGATTCACGACGGCGACTTGGAGCTGTAGAATCTATAAGAAAGAAAACAACATCACAAAAAACTATTATAAACCGTAAATTGCAAACCAAGTATATGGCTAAAAAAGAAATAGAAGGAAACGCAGCCGTTGACGCACAGGCAGAGAAACTGAAAGCACTGCAGGCTGCCATGTCAAAGATAGAAAAAGACTTCGGAAAAGGAAGTATCATGAAACTCGGTGACGAACATGTAGAGAATGTAGATGTCATACCGACCGGCTCTATCGGGCTGGATGCCGCACTCGGCGTGGGAGGCTATCCCAAAGGGCGCATCATTGAGATCTACGGACCCGAGTCCAGCGGTAAGACGACACTGGCCATCCATGCCATAGCAGAGGCACAGAAGCAGGGAGGCATCGCTGCCTTCATCGATGCAGAGCACGCCTTCGACCGCTTCTATGCTGCCAAACTCGGCGTGGACGTTGACAACCTGTGGATCTCACAACCCGACAATGGCGAACAGGCTCTCGAAATTGCCGACCAGCTGATTCGCTCCAGTGCCATCGACATCATCGTCATCGACTCCGTGGCAGCACTGACCCCGAAAAAAGAGATTGAAGGCGATATGGGCGAATCGGCCGTAGGACTCCAAGCTCGCCTCATGAGCCAGGCCCTGCGCAAACTCACCTCCACCATCTCTAAGACCAACACCACCTGTATCTTCATCAACCAGCTGCGCGAGAAGATAGGAGTGATGTTCGGAAACCCGGAAACCACAACCGGTGGTAACGCCCTGAAGTTCTACGCCTCCGTGCGCATCGACATACGCAAGTCAACACCTATCAAGGACGGCGATGACGTGACCGGAAACCTCACCAAGGTAAAGGTTGTCAAAAACAAGGTGGCACCCCCATTCCGCCGCGCCGAATTTGACATCATGTTCGGAGAAGGCATCTCCAAGGTCGGCGAGATCATCGACCTCGGAACCGAGTTCAACATCATCCAGAAAAGCGGCTCCTGGTTCTCCTATCAAGGCAACAAACTGGCCCAGGGACGCGATGCAGTAAAAGCACTGCTCAAAGACAACCCCGAACTCTGCGAAGAACTGGAAGCCCAAATCAAACAAGCTATCGCTGACAAATAAGTCATTCCAACACCACGAGACACTGGTCAATACTGACAAGTTGTCACGCAAAATGTCACATGTGCCAATGGTTCTGCCGTTGGCACATGGTTTGTTATAGATGAGATGTTGCCGCGTGTCTCACACAGACACATCATATAATAATAAGGTGGCAACACAACATGTAAAAAATAAAAACAAAAAAAATAAAAGTATTATGGGAAAGATTATTGGAATCGACTTAGGAACAACCAACAGCTGCGTTGCAGTATTTGAAGGCAACGAGCCCGTTGTAATCGCCAACAGCGAAGGAAAGCGCACAACACCCTCCGTTGTAGGCTTCGTAAAAGACGGCGAACGCAAGGTGGGAGACCCCGCCAAACGTCAGGCTATCACCAATCCGAAGAACACCGTTTACTCCATCAAGCGCTTCATGGGCGAGACATACGCTCAGGCACAGAAAGAGGCTGAACGCGTGCCCTTCACCGTTGTCAACGAAGGCGGCGTGCCGCGTGTTGACATCGACGGACGTAAATACACCCCGCAGGAAATTTCTGCCATGGTGCTGCAAAAGATGAAGAAAACAGCAGAAGACTACCTCGGACAAGAAGTGACCGATGCTGTTATCACTGTGCCTGCCTACTTCTCTGACTCTCAACGTCAGGCCACCAAGGAAGCTGGACAGATTGCCGGACTGAACGTCCAACGTATCGTCAACGAGCCGACCGCAGCAGCACTGGCCTACGGCGTTGATAAAGCCAACAAAGACATGAAGATTGCCGTCTTCGACCTCGGTGGCGGTACCTTCGATATCTCTATCCTGGAGTTCGGCGGAGGCGTGTTCGAGGTGCTCTCCACCAATGGTGACACACACCTCGGTGGCGATGACTTCGACCAGGTCATCATCGACTGGCTCGTTCAGGGCTTCAAGGCCGACGAAGGCATCGACCTCTCCAAGGACCCCATGGCCATGCAGCGCCTGAAAGAAGCTGCTGAGAAAGCAAAGATTGAACTCTCAAGCACCACGACAACAGAAATCAACCTGCCGTATATCTCTGCAGAAGGCGGCGTACCCAAGCACCTCGTAAAGAGCCTCACCCGCGCTCAGTTCGAGCAGCTGGCTCACGATCTTATTCAGGCCTGCCTTGTACCCTGCCAGAATGCCATCCGCGATGCAAAGCTTTCCACCAGCGACATCGACGAGGTAATCCTCGTAGGCGGCTCCAGCCGTATTCCCGCCGTGCAGACACTCGTCAAGAACTACTTCGGCAAGGAACCCAGCAAAGGCGTCAACCCCGACGAGGTGGTAGCTGTAGGTGCTTCCATCCAGGGAGCCATCCTGAACAAAGAAGGCGGCGTAGGTGACATCGTACTGCTCGACGTGACACCGCTGACACTGGGTATCGAGACCATGGGCGGCGTGATGACCAAGCTCATCGAAGCCAACACCACCATCCCCTGCAAGAAGAGTGAGGTATTCTCTACAGCCGTTGATAACCAGACAGCCGTCACCATCCATGTGCTTCAGGGCGAGCGCCCCATGGCTGCACAGAACAAGTCTATCGGACAGTTCAACCTGGAGGGTATCGCTCCCGCACGCCGTGGTGTTCCACAAATTGAAGTGACCTTCGACATCGACGCCAACGGCATCCTCAACGTAAGTGCCAAAGACAAGGCCACCGGTAAGGAACAGGCCATCCGCATTGAGGCTTCCAGCGGCCTGAGTCAGGAAGAGATAGACCGCATGAAGGCCGAAGCCGAGCAGAACGCCGCAGCCGACAAAGCAGAGCGTGAGCGCGTTGACAAAATGAACCAGGCCGACTCGATGATCTTCACCACCGAGAACTTCCTGAAAGACAACGGCGACAAGATTCCCGCTGACCAGAAACCGGCCATAGAGAGTGCCCTACAGCAACTCAAGGATGCCCACAAGGCTGCCGACACCGCTGCCATCGACACCGCCATCAACAACCTCAATCAGGTGATGCAGGCAGCCTCTGCCCAGATGTACAGTCAGGCAGGCCCGCAAGCCGGTGCCCAGCAAGCCGGCTCAGGCTTCCAAGGCGGACAGCAGACCCAGTCGAACCCCAACGACGAAGTACAAGACGCCGACTTCGAGGAGGTCAAATAAGACGCATAAGTAAAGACATAACAAAACACGATCAAATGGCGTGTAGCTCTGGTGAGTTACACGCCATTTACTTTTTATGGGCTCATGTTTTCTATGTGCTTATTCTGCCTTTTTTTACGGCTTTTTTGTTACATGTGTGTAGCACGACTTAAATGTCTACTTCAAGTGATATGCCTTGGCGTGACAAAGATGAAGACTATCTCCATTGGGCTTACCGTGCCATGCGATACGCCCATGCCAAACATTATCCTGGTAATAGACTCAAACGATCGCTGAGCAAATAGTCCTCGCGTGCATACATATATAATAATGAGTGGGTACTCCCAATTTGGGAAAACCTAATCATTTGTCTTATCCGACAGACCATTTGTCCGAAGGTATTCAAATTTTTCTAATTGTGTCGGACAAAAGCTATACTTCATGTCATTTTTATCAAATTAAGTTGTTCGGAATTTCCGAATAACTTTAGCCTCAGTATTGGTTTCAAATCGATGAATACTGATATTATGAGCATTTGTCCGAAGCTTACTATTTTTTGGGGATAGTCTCGGACAAATGCTTTTGACTTATTGAGTACTTAACTATTATTTCCGTCCAACAACATCAATCCTTTTACCGTCAGCAAATAACGTTGACGGGGATGATGGGGATTGGCAGGATACTTCATACACACAAATCCTTCTCTTATTGCTGGTGTAAGAGAATAATCCATAAAGTTCGGGCAATTCTTCAAACCTACAGCCTCCATCATGCTCTTCACACTCATTTCTTCTTTACCGATTGCCAATACCAAACGCGTTACATTCTCAGAAGATGGTTATATGTCGATTGAACTTGTACGGGTACTTGTATGGGTGTCGTTCTCGTCATCCTTATACCCAATCAGCATATATCGATTCTTACTGCAACAATCAGCTTCTCTATATCACATTGACTGAGAGAGGTGTCTTGGGGGTTCTCGCAATTTGCGATAGCCTCGTCAGGGTTGTCGCATTTTGCGACTACTTTTTTTAGTTTCGTCCTCGTTCTTCTTGCTTTTCTTTGCCATATATTCTTATAACGTTTTAGATTTCTGCTCTATTGCTCAAAATCTCATCTTACACAGCTTTCGCTGACTCCAACAAGAATCCGGGAATAGGCTTTCGCATATCCCAAATCACATTCATCGGCATCAACCTCTCTCAGTTGCTCAAATAGAGATTAAAGTTTTGGGATGCTGTTTGTATCTTGAGTCATATATTCTTATAACGTTTTCGTTGCTGTTGCTATTATTCTGTATCCTGTTGTTTTCTTTTTAGGTCGGCCATCACCATTCGGATGGTGTTTCGTTTAATCCCTTCAGGGCACCTACTCTTTACTTTTTTCGACGTTGCGCCCTTGGGCAAATCTTGAATAACGCTAGAAATCTGCGTGTATGTATAGCGGTCTACGAAATCGAACACATCTACTAATCCGCGCATAATAAGAATCGAAAGATGTTCTGAGATAGTATAAGCTGACAACTCGCGCTTCAGTGCAATTGTCTCAAGAGTATATCCTTGTTTGGCAAGCTCAAGAGTGTCTTGTACGGTTTGCGGAAGAGCCTTTTTACTCTTTGAGTTGGAACGGTCATCTAAATCTTTATCTATCTCTGCTTCTTCGACTTCTTCCTCTTGGTCAACAGACACTTCATCCGTTAGGATAGCAGAGTCTTTTTCTTCAAACTTTTCTAATTGACCTCTATTCCTAGGAATGTCGGCAAACTCCGTACTCAGATTATCGAATAGAATCCTTTCTTCATCTGTAATCGCCATCAGTCCATGTCCAATTTCCCTATGCCACTTCCTTAGTGCAATCTCATCATGGTCACCATCCATGAAGGGGAAGCGTTTGTTTTGAATCACAAACAAGCGGAAACGAGAAAGAATCTCAAAGAAGGAACCTGATGGGAACTCAACTATTTGCCCATCTCTATCGTAATCATATTTCTGAGCAATCCTCACAACACAAGCCTGCTCATCAACATTCATACCATATCCTTCTTTCAAAAGATGGCCGAGCGTAGCGATAATCCGCTCACGTTGCATCGCCTCTGGAGCCACATAATCACTCAGACGGATGACAAGGTTCCCCTTATAATTCCAATAAGCCTTCTCCGTTATCTCCTTCAAAACCTTACGCCATTCTATCGAATCCCAAATTTCCAAGTCAACATCAAACGTTTTTCCCTGTATCGTTATCCGATTCTTTGGCTTTTTCTTGGTGCCCACCACGGAACACTCGGTAGTATCGCGTACTCCTCCTTTATCTTCTTTGGGATCTTCTGTCAAAACAGTCGTAATAGTTTCATCCTTGGCAGAAAATTCTTCCTTTGCTGGTGCAAATTGCTTAATAACTGCAATAAATCGCTCACCGTAGGTGTCTCGCTTGTGTTTACCTATACCAAAGGTGTTGCCGAAGGAGGGAAGTGTTGTGGGCATATCGGTAGCCAGCGCATGGAGCGTCTTGTCAGACATCACAACAAATGCAGGACAATTAATATCATCGGCTATTTCTTTTCTCAGCACCTTCAATCGCTCAAATAACTCCATGTTCTCACTTTGGCCACTATTGGTAACTGTCGAGACTTGTTCTTCCATCATCCGACTACGGCGGGCTTTTACGCTATAGTCTTCACGGCTGATAACCACCAGCTGTACTTTAGCTTTCCCAAGAACTACATCTTGGCCAAGTTGAGTAACATGCAGATGGTTGTCTTCATTGTAGGCAATTTCGATGAATCCCATCTGCAACATTTGAAGCAGATAGTCGTGCCAGTCTCTCAACGGCACATCCCTTCCAGCTGCAAATGTTTTGATTTGTGCATAGCCACGTGATACGACTTCTGGTGAGAAGTTTCCATGCAGTATGTCGATAGTCAACGTGAATCCTACTTGCTCATCCGTCCTGAGTATGGCCGAAAGAGCCTTTTGAACAAGTTCTGTTCCATCGAATGTAGATGGCGGAGTATGGCAGACATCACAGTTTCCGCAGCCCTTGTCGCTTATCTCTCCAAAATAGTTCAGCAGAATACGTCGACGACAGACCTGAGCTTCAGCATATTCCTGCATACGCTGCAGTTTTTCCATGTTGATTTCCCGCTGACCACTTTCCTCTGCGAAACGGCGTAGAGTGATAATATCCTGTAAGTTATAAAACAAGATTGTTTCACAAGGCAGTCCATCGCGACCACCACGTCCTATCTCCTGATAGTAGTTCTCAATGCTCTTGGGAAGGTTATAGTGAACAACGAAGCGCACATTGCTCTTGTCAATTCCCATTCCAAAAGCAATTGTTGCACAGACCACCTGGATGCGGTCATTGATAAAATCCTCTTGTACACGATTCCGTTCATTTGTCGGCAGTCCCGCATGATAAATGCCCACCGATACTCCTTCTTTCTTAAGTTTTTCAGCAACCTTCTCCGTGGTTTTCTTTGCCAGACAATAGATGATACCACTCTCTCCTCGATGACGATAAATTAAACTCAGTATCGTGCGAAATTTCTCTTTGGCTGCATATCCTCTTCTAACATCTAAACTCAGATTCGGGCGGTCAAACGAGCTGATAAAGATTTCCGGTTCCTTGAGGTGTAGCTGTGTAATAATGTCGGCTTTGGTTATCTTGTCAGCAGTTGCTGTAAGAGCCATAATTGGCACATTGGGGAAAAGTTCATGCAAATTACCTAACTGCATGTATTCGGGTCTAAAGTCGTGTCCCCATTGAGAAATGCAATGTGCTTCGTCAATGGCAAAGAGCGATACTTTCAGCATGGTTTGCATCCACCTCAATTCCGTCATCAGCCGTTCAGGTGAGATGTACAGCAGCTTAATGTCACCCCGTAGGCATCGTTCTGCAATTTGCCGATTGGCTATCTCATCGTTGGCGCTGTTCAGTGCCTCCGCAGCAATACCATTGGTACGTAATGCTTCCACCTGATCCTTCATCAGCGAGATAAGCGGCGAAATCACGATGGCCGTACCTTCCATCATCAAAGCAGGTAACTGAAAGCATATCGATTTACCGCCACCTGTAGGCATCAGCACTAGCGAATCCTTTCGCAGGAGCACATTATTAATAATCTCTTCCTGCAAGGGGCGGAAGGAGTCGTAACCGAAATAGGTTTTTAATACTTGCTTTATATTATGCATATCCATCTCGCTCTTTTATTGTATTCTTGATTTAAGCAATTCCACCACTTTCACATCCGCTGGTAGCCACTTGACGCTATCCAACTCATCCTTAGTGAGCCACTTTGCAGCCTCATGCTCATTCAGATGCAACGCCTCAGTCACCAGCGAACACAGATAGCAATGCATCTTTAAGTGAAATGCTGGATAATCATACTCCACCGTACAAAGAAACTCATCCGCGCTGATCTCTGCAGATAGCTCCTCACGAATCTCCCGCTTCAGAGCTTCCTCTGGTGTTTCTCCAGCCTCCATCTTCCCGCCAGGAAACTCCCACCAGTCTTTCCACTCGCCGTATCCTCGCTGTGTGGCGAATATCTTATCATCTTTGCGAATAATCGCAGCTACGACTTCTATGCGTTTCATAACTCCCTAATTCCAACCGACTTCAGATAATCATATATTCCATCGTACCACTCAGGTTTGCGTGTCTCGTCTGGCGGTACGCTATCGTCCCCATTAGGAACAACTATCACCATACCTTGACGGGCCCTGGTCAGTAATACTCGGTATGCGTTTATCTGATATTCCTTGTTGATTTCCTTATTGATTCTCTGCCACTTGGTACCACTCCGCAGTTGGAAATGCTGCCACGACGACCAGTCTTCCTTCAGTCGCAGGTCAGCATCCCACGTCACACAAGCCCAGTCAATCTCAAGCCCCTGCACTTTGAATTCTGTCAATGTATCTTCTAGACAGTTACTGCTTCTGATGTCCGTGTCGTCTTCCAAGAACCAATGAACAAAGTTCGGCTGATAACGCACATTGATACCAATAGCCTTCAGTCGCTCGGCCTTGCTGCTAGCCAACAGTCCCATCCTCTCACTTCCTCTTGCATGTTCGCGAAGCCATTGCTTTGCAGCTTCAAGATTGCGAGTCAGGAAGATAGGATATTTCTCCAGTTCTTTCAATGTGGCCGCAGCCTCATCTTTCTGAAGTGCCAGCAACTGATTGACAAAGATGCTCACCTTCTCAGACCGGAACGACCGCATCGACATTTTCAGGTGCAGGTCCTCCTTCGGAATAAGCTGCTTGCTAATCAACGACAACTCTTCCGCAGATATATCCTTCGATTCAATCAGATAGTCCGACATATAGACATCCCACCCTGGATAACTCCTGTGAACAGACTCTATCCATTCCGTCAATCCGGCTTCACCCTTGTTGATGGCTTGTCCATTACCAACCAGACACACCACAAGTCCCCAGTCCGTCTGTCTGTCCATACACGAAATCAGATATTCAGGCTCCGAATATGGGAAATTGCGAATGCCCTTCTTCTCACGCATAAACCGCTGCAACTCCTCCTTCGTCCAGGCCCGTTGCGCCTCGTCAAATATGGCAACATGTTCCACGGGAATATAAGCCTTATCCGTATGACTTTGGAAATATCCTTCTATGGGCACTATCTTCTTTCCTTTTACCTCAGTCCCTTCAAGATACAAGTCTCGGTAATGGTGAATCATCTGGATGAAAGCCTTCACTTTACTCTTTGCCTCCGCTTTGGTGCATGCCTTGCGGCCTTCATGCTTAGCACGTTTCTTATCCCGACGCACATAGTCGCGAGTCAACGCCTCCTGTAACACTTCTACCAAAGGGAAGTTGCCTGATAGATACACAGCCTTCTCGCCACGATTGAATTGGTCTATCGCCGTATTGAGACCTATGAGTGTCTTGCCTGCTCCAGGAACGCCAGTAATAAAACAAATAGCTTTCCTGTTGTTTGTCCTACAATGGTCTATAATCTTGCAAAGTTCAACAGATGCCTTGTCGATATCTCCGCCATGCTTCGTGATGTCTTCAACCGTATTCTCTTCATAGAGCGCAATGGCCGCCTCAATAATAGTAGGGGTTGGCGAATAGCCGCTCTTTGCCCATTGGTCATCGGTTTGCGTTGGCGCCACATCATAGTGAACAGTGCTAAGAGCCATTTCGATAGCCTCTGCCAGCCGCTTTGTATTTACCTGCAGCGGCTCATACACATAGTCCCCGAAATGCTTCAAATCTGTCTGGCAACGAGAACCTTTTTCCGAAGGGACCACCAGAATCGGAATCAATATCCTCTCTAAACTACCTTCTTGAAAATTCTTCAAGTCAATAGCATAGTCCCACACTTGCACAAGCGCCTCACGCGAGAACTTCCGTTCAGCAGTCTTATACTCCAGCACAAAAATGATACCATCAATAACGGCAATCACATCTACGCGCCTACCCATTCGGGGGATGTTGTACTCGAAGTACACACTTCCCCTTCCTTCATACGGTGCCAGTACTTCGCGCATTGTCTCAATCTCCTCCACCCACGACTTCGATGTCTCGTCGTTAATGTCGTGCTGCGAAGCCA
>CAMNOK010000027.1 GCA_946546825.1 uncultured bacterium | reverse complement strand
GAAATAAATAAAACTAACAATAATTATACAGCTAAAATTTTAACTAACAAATGAAAAGAAAATTACTTTTCGTGGCCGTGGCACTATTGTGCTCGGTCGGGTCGTGGGCACAAGCCTGGACCTCTGGCTCAACTGTTGCCGTAGGCGATTATTACCTTTATAATGTTGGGGCAGACCGCTTTCTGAATCGTGGCCACAATTATTATTATCGTTCTCTTGTTGACCGTGCTGGCAGCGTATTGCATTTAACGGCAGATGGAGAAAATTTCTTTATTGGATACGATGGTATTTCTAGTAAGTATTTTGGTGCTGATCTTTATGCCGACAAAGCAACAAACAATCAATTTTATGCTTCATGGGCATTTGAGTCTGTTACTGTTGAAGGACTCACTAATGCCTATAGAATTAAAGTTGTTTGCAAAGGATCGAATACTGATAATAATAATAAATATTTGATTTGGTGCGGTAATAACACCGATTCAAATACTGATTGGTCAACTGATGCACCTACAGACAACAAAGGTTATTGGCTTTTGATACCTAAAGACACTCGCGAAGACTATTCCAGTGCAAGCACATCGAATCCTTTCGACATGACCTATGTCGTAAAAAATGCTGACTTTGAGCAGAACTCTACTCAAGGAAAGAATGACGAAGCAAATCTTAATGGATGGACAGCAGTTGGGGATTGTACAGCAAAATATAACGCTTGGAACACAAATGCTGGTTTTGGAACTTTCTGGGAGCAATGGGTCAGTAGTGACAATAATGGTAAACTTTCAGATCGAGAATTGAAACAAACTATTTCTTCTTTGCCCGCTGGAAGATACAATGTAACCATGTCGGCACTGGCTGCTGCTCAGGGCAAGAGTGATAAATCAGAAGTATCCGGTGCAACTGTATATGCGAATGACTCTGAACAAGCTGTTGCTTCTGGCGAATCTGCTCAAACAATTGCTATTAATAACATACTTGTGGCTGATGGAAATCTTACCATTGGTTATAAACTTAATGATTGTGATGCAAACTGGATTGCACTTGATAATATTCGTCTAACCTATAATGATCCTTATATTTCGGTCATATCTTCGTCTTTTGAAAATGGTATGACAATGACGGGTAATACATGGTATAAATTTACAGTGGATACAGATGGTGACTATACTTTCTCAGCAACAGACGGCATTATATATACAACTGATGGTAACCAGCTGCTAAGTGCTGCCACTGGAACTAGTGCCAGTGTAACGACCGCTCTTCCTGAAGGAACAATCTACTTGAAGTCCACCACTTCACAGGCGCTGACCATCACCTATGAAACGCCTGTTATTGCTAATGGTGATTACTATCTCTACGATGCCACCAATAAGGTATTCCTCTCTCGTGGTTCAAATTATGGTACTCGTGCAACTGTCGATAAATATGGTGTACCCTTTACTTGGAACAACTACACGAAGATGATTGAGTTCAAGGACTGGGCAGGGGTCAATCTGTTTTTCGACAATAATAACCATACTAATTGCTGGCTGTATACAGATGGTGGTTCAAATCGAGGTGATGACAGATTGTTCGCGTTTGAAGCCACAACAGGCGGATATTATCTGCGTGACTATGCCAAGGCTGTGTATCTGAAGCATGATGGATCTGTATTAACTGTTCCGACTACAAATAGCAGTGAAGCCACAATATGGACACTGAAGACTGCAGCAGAGCACGATGCCATCGTGACTGAATATGCCAATGACAATAAGACCAGTGTCATTGCATCCGCTTCACTAACCTCAGAAACGGATGCTGACGATTTTGAAGCTTGGCTTGTCACTAACCGTGCTGCCAAGGATAAGACTACATCAATAGGAACATACAACTTTGATGGAAATGCAATTGGAGATTGGACATGGAATGGAACCAGGACAGATAAGGGCGCTGTAAACTATGCAGACAAAGTTGCTGAGGCATATTTACAAGCCGGTTCATGGACACAGACCATTACGGGTTTGTCAAATGGTATTTATAAAGTAAGTGTGAATGCCTTTGAACGTGCCTGTGGCAATACAGAGTGCAATACCATGGGTACAGCTGGCTGGGAACCTGTTACCTCGTATTTTGAGGCCAATGGGGAGAAAGTGGTGTTGAAATCATGGTATAGTGAAAAGGAGGGAACCAACAATCCTAATACTCGATCGGAAGCATACACTGCATTCAATAATGACAAGTATAAGAATGAAGTTTATTGCTATGTATCAAACGGCGAATTAACATTGACTATTGCAAAGCCAAGCTTCAATGAGAAATACAGTTGGGTGCTCTTCAACAACGTCACCCTGACATATTACGACACTGACGTTGCAGAGGAAGACGCAACAGATATTCTTACCGAAGCTACCACAACGATGGCAAGCCCCATGAAGGCTTCGCTCTATCAAGCTCTTTCAACAGCAAAGAGCACATTTGAGAGTTCTCAAACCGTTCCCAACTACAATGCGTTGCGTACAGCCATCGACAACTGCGCTACTTCTATTACCTCGTATGCCAACATGAAGGCCAACTATCTGGATAAGATTGCTGCCGTGCTGGCTTCAACCAACGTTTACAATACATCCAATTCCGCCTATACTGAATATGCTGGCTACAGAGATGCATACGACAACTATACCGATGCTGAAACGGCTGATGTAGAGAACGCTACGGCCAATGCATTGACAGTCAACACGGGCACAAGCTACCGCTATACAAGCCAGTATAATCGTATTTTGGCCACCGATTGGACTATCAACGGAACCCCGGCCACAAATAACAACTCTGGTTTCTATATAAACACATGGTCAACAGAGAACGCTGGCACAGCTCCTGCTGCTGATTTTGAAAACCCGTTCTATGAATGTTGGGTGAGCAGCGGTAGCCTATCAGCTGCGACGCTGAGTAGAGCCATTACAGGACTGCTTCCAAATGCAGCATATAGCATCACTGCTAATGTTCGAGTACAAGGCAGCAGTAAGGTCGCAGGCAGCATAACAATGGAAGTTGTCGGTGGCGTACCAGTTGATGTGACCGCTGGTAGCCAGATTGGTGAAACCGCACGTTACATTGGTAGCTATACTGCTACAGGTGTGACCGATGCAGAGGGTAATCTTGTGTTGAAGTTCAACGTTTCAGCCAACAGCAACATCAGTTGGCTCGCTTTCCGCGACGTGAACTATGCCACAAGCGATGCTACCGTCAGCAATGACTTCTCTGCTCTCAATTCTGCTATTACAGCAGCCGAAGCTCATTCGCTTGGCTTCGAGTCGGGCGACTATGCTCCTTATACCAATGTAGCTGCTCTTGAAACCCTTGCTAAAGCCAAGGCCTTTGACAAAACACGCTACTATATACCGGCTGTTATCGCAGCTGAAACATCGGCAGTCACTAGTGCCACTTGGACTGCCAACGAAAACAATGTTGATGCCGTTTACAACGGAATGTTCACAGAGTCACAATCAGGCAATCGTCCTTTAGCTTGGACACGTAGCAGTAACTGGGGACAGCTTCAAAGTGGCGTTGAAGGTGACTATGCCACTGCATTCTACAACCAACCGGGTTCCATCAGCTATGGTAACGATGGAGTCTATACCATGCCACTCGCTGCCAATACGATTTACAAGCTGACCTTTGCTTATCGCTCACATGAAGATAATTCTAACAATAGTTTGACAGCTTCAGTCCTCTGTGGAGAGGATGGTCTTGCTGCAACTACTTATGCTGGAAATAGTTCTACATCCGAGTGGAAAGTTGTTACAAAACGCTTCAAGACAGGTGTTGCCGGCGATTATGTTCTGACTTTGGCTAATGATGGTAACACTTGGATAACAAATGTGTCGTTGGTAAAGGAAGGTGCGATAGATATAACTTTCTCTGAAAATGCAACGGCCGCCCCTGAAGCCGACCCGCTGGCCAACGTTACCCTGACTCGTACTCTGTCTGCCGACTACTGGAACACATTCTCTGTTCCGTTCAATGCTGCTATTCCTGATGGATGGACGGTGAAGGAGTTCGACAGTACCGATGGTTATATCATTAAATTCAAGAACGCCGAAAGCATCGTTGCTGGCAGGCCTTATCTGGTGAAGCCTGCATCAAATGTCGTTAACCCGACCTTCGACAACGTTACTGTTGAGAGCACCGAGGGTGTGACCATGGGTGAGGGCGACTACAAGTTCGCTGCCCAGATCTATAACAAAGAACTTGCAACCAACGGTACCAGTACCATCGCTTATCTCTCCACAACCACTGATGCTTATGGACAGGTTATCAAGAAGCTCACTTCTGGTGGCATCAAGGGTCTGCGTGCATACTTCATCGTTCCTACAAGCGGAGTTTCTGCTCGTATTCTCTTCATGGAAGAAGGTGAGACCACGGGAATCAATTCAATTGATAATGGACAATTGATAATGGATAATGGTGCCGTCTACGACTTGCAGGGCCGCAAGGTTCAGAACCCGAAGCGTGGTATGTACATCATTAATGGTAAAAAGATAATTGTAAAATAATGAACAATATGAAAAAGATATATATTGCACCAAACACAGTGCTGAAGACAGTACGCACTAAGCAGGCTATGTTGGCAGGATCCAACAGACTTTATAATAATGGTGTTGGCGAAACTGCTGAGTTTAATCCCGGCACCATGATAGAAGGAGATGGAGATGATGCCGCTGCCCGTAATTATCGGAGCAGCAGCGTTTGGGACGACTAAAAGTCGGGAATCTAAGAATTCAATCATTCAAATACTCGTTAGATGCGGGGCCACACGGCTCCGCATCTTTTGTTTGAAAAACAGGTCACTTTATTTGTGGAGTTACAAGTTTCTTTGTACTTTTGCTGTCAATATGGACAATAGACAAGCAACATTGGAACTGGGAACGAAGCCGGTGGGCGGATTGCTGTGGCAGTATGCGCTGCCGGCTATCATTGCCATGACGGCTTCGTCGCTTTACAACATTATTGACCGGGCCTTCATCGGACAGGTGGTGGGGGCCGATGCCATTGCCGGACTCGGCATCACCTTCCCCTTCATGAACCTCAGTGCGGCCTTTGGCGCTGCTGTGGGGGTGGGGGCCTCAACGGCAATCTCGGTGAAGCTGGGACAAAAGGACTACACGACGGCTGAGAACCTGTTGGGTAACACGTTGACGCTGAACCTGCTGATAGGGCTGGCCTTCATGGCGGTGTGCCTGATATTTCTGGACCCTATCTTGCGTTTCTTTGGTGCCAGCGACAACACGCTGCCTTATGCCCGCGAGTTCATGCAGGTGATACTGTTAGGCAATGTCGTCACCCACATGTATTTTGGCATGAATGCCGTGCTGCGCGCAGCATCGAAGCCGCGCCACGCCATGTATGCCACGCTCTTCACGGTGGGTATGAACATCGTGCTGGTGATAGCCTTCGTGTGGTGGTTTCGTTGGGGCATACGAGGAGCGGCCCTGGCTACCATCACGTCGCAGACGATGGCGATGGTGTGGCAGCTGTGGCTCTTCAGCGACAGGCGTGAGCTGCTCCACCTGAAGCGCGGCATCTACGGACTCAAGTCCGACCTGGTGAAGAACATCATCGGTATAGGTATCTCGCCCTTTCTGATGAATGTGTGTGCCTGTGTCATCGTAATCTTCATGAACAACCAGCTGGTGCGCTATGGCGGCGACATGGCCGTGGGTGCCTACAGCATCTCCAACTCCATTGCCATGATGTTTGTGATGTTCGTGATGGGAGTGAACCAGGGCATGCAACCCATTGCAGGCTACAATTTCGGGGCACAGAACTACGACCGCCTGATGAGGGTGCTGACGCTGGCCATGGTGGCGGCAACGTGTATCATGGTGTGTGGCTGGCTGATAGCGATGTTCCTGCCGTACTACTGTGCCCGTCTCTTCACTACAGACGAATCGCTTATCGCGATGAGTATTGTGGGCATCAGGGTGAATATGCTGGTGTTTCCGCTTATAGGTTTCCAGATGGTCATCACCAATTTTTTTCAGTGTATCGGCAAGGTGAAGATCAGTATATTCCTGTCGCTGTCGCGTCAGCTGCTGCTGTTGCTGCCGCTGCTGCTGTTGCTGCCGACGATATGGGACATAGATGGGGTGTGGGCGGCCCTTCCGTCGAGCGACGCGCTGGCGGCCATCGTGGCCTTTGCACTGATGCATCTTTATATGAAGAAAATGAAACGAGCTGACACGACACGGGGTGTCAATAACATACAGTAAGATGGAAAAGTTGATTATAAACATTGGACGCCAGATAGGTTCGGGCGGACATCTGGTTGCCCGCCGGCTGGCAGAGGAATTCAACTGTAAACTCTATGACAAGGAGATTCTCGACCTTGCGGCCAACGAGAGCGGCTTCTCGCCAAGGTTCTTCGAACAGAGCGACGAGCATAAGGGCTTTCTGCAGCACATTGTGCAGCAGTCGAGTAGAGCGTTGGCCATGGGGAGCTTCTATAACAATAACCAGTTTTCCGAGGAGAACTTGTTCCAGTTTCAGAGTGATGCTATCAGAAAGGCTGCCGAGGAACATTCGTGCGTCTTCGTTGGTCGCTGTGCTGATTATGTACTGCGCGACAAGGAAAACGTGGTGAACATCTTTGTGACGGCCAATCTGGAGGAGCGTGTCCAACGTGTGCAGGAGCGTCACCACTGCAACGCCTCATCTGCCAGAAAGCTGTTGCAGCATGAAGAAAACGCGCGCGCGTCATACTATAATTATTATACGGGAAAGAAATGGGGCTATGCGGCCAGCTATGATGTCTGCGTCAACTCAAGCATGCTCGGCATAGAGGGTACCGCGGCTTTCCTGGCTGACTTCATTCGCAGAAGACTGAAGCTATGAAGAGGATAGGTATCATTAGCGACACTCATTCCTACTGGGATGAGAAATACTTGCATTACTTCGAGCCCTGCGACGAAATATGGCATGCCGGTGACATTGGTTCTACGGAGGTAGCAGAGCGGCTGGCGGCCTTCCGCACGCTACGGGCTGTCTATGGCAACTGCGACGGAGGAGATTTGCGGCTGATGTTCACCGAACGACTGCGGTGGAAATGTGAGGATGTCGATGTGTTGATGAAGCACATCGGTGGCTACCCCGGCAACTACGACCCTTCCATTCGAGGACAGATATATGCCTCACCGCCTCGGCTGTTTATCAGCGGACACTCGCATATTCTGAAGGTGAAGTACGACAAGACGTTGAACCTGCTGCACATCAATCCTGGTGCTGCCGGCCTTCAAGGATGGCACAAAGAACGTACGCTGGTGAGGCTGACCATTGACGGCCGTGATTTCAAGGATTGTGAGATTATTACTCTTGGAGGGTAGGCTTTTGAGGAAAACTGAAAGGAATCTTGTCAAAAAGTTTACGATTTGTTGCTTCGTTCGGAGAATATTTGTAATTTTGCAGCCAAAAGCGTAATGCGTAATACTTAATGCACCAAGCGCATCGCTTGGCGCAGGGTAATAGGTGCTACTGCTGTTAAAAGGAGAAGTAACTTTCTCTCCTAATTACGAAGTTGATAAATTATAATGATATATGAAGAATTTAGATTGGGCAAACTTGTCCTTCGGTTATATGCCGACAGACTACAATGTGCGCTGCTATTACCGCAACGGCAAGTGGGGAGAGATAGAGGTGTGCTCGGATGAGCACATCAAGATGCACATGGCTGCCACCTGCCTGCACTATGGACAGGAGGCTTTTGAAGGCTTGAAGGCCTATCGCTGTCCTGACGGAAAGATACGCGTTTTCCGTATGAAGGCCAATGCAGAACGCCTGCAGTCAACCTGTCGTGGCATTATGATGCCCGAGGTGCCTACAGACATGTTTGAGGAGATGGTGAAGAAAGTTGTACGGCTGAACCAGGAATATGTTCCTACCTATGAGAGTGGTGCCACACTCTATGTGCGCCCGTTGCTTATCGGTACGAGTGCACAGGTGGGTGTGCATCCTGCAAATGAATACCTGTTCTTGATTTTCGTTACCCCGGTGGGTCCCTATTTCAAGGGAGGATTCTCCAGTAACCCGTATGTCATCATTCGAGACTATGACCGTTCGGCACCACTTGGTACCGGCTGTTACAAGGTTGGCGGAAACTATGCCGCCTCGCTGAAAGCCAACCACATAGCTCATGAAAAAGGCTATGCCTGCGAATTCTATCTCGATGCCAAGGAAAAGAAATATATCGATGAGTGTGGTGCAGCCAACTTCTTCGGAATCAAGGGAAATACTTATGTCACACCGAAGTCATCGAGCATCCTGCCCAGTGTCACCAATGACAGCTTGATGCAGATAGCCAGGGACCTTGGCATGACAGTGGAACGTCGTCAGATTCCGGAAGAGGAGCTGGAGACCTTCGAGGAAGCCGGTGCCTGTGGCACGGCCGCAGTCATCTCTCCCATCTCCTACATTGATGATCTGGAGACGGGTAGGCGCTATGACTTTGGCCCGGAGCCTGGTCCAAAGTCCAAGAAACTCTTTGAAACACTGCGCGGCATCCAGTATGGAACCGTGGAGGATAAACACGGCTGGACAACTGTCGTGATAGAATAGACTATTTTGATAAAGACTCTATGACGACCGCTCGGACGATGCGAATATCATCGACCGGGCGGTCGTCATCGTCTGTAAAGGCTTCTTGAATGCGACGTACAGTATCGAGTCCCTCGGTGACTTCGCCGAAGACCGTATATTGACCGTCAAGATGGGGCGTTCCACCGTGTTTGTGATAGTAGGATCGGATGGAATCCGTCATTTCATATTGTCCGTGAGTGTTCTCACGGATAGTTCTTTGAAAGTCGTTGAGGGCGGCAGTGCTGTAGGTCTTGCCATAGACAATATAGAACTGGCTGGACGACGAAGCCCGTTGGGGGTTGCTGTCATCACCTTCCCGAGCGGCTGCCAATGCTCCCCGTTTGTGGAAGAACGTGGGATAGACAATCTCTGCAGGCAATGTATAGTCGGGAGCGTGAAGGCCGACATAGTCACCGGGTTGTGCGTGACGTGTGGTGGAGTCGCCGGTCTGTATCATGAAATTCTTGATGACCCTGTGCCACAGAATGCCGTCATAGAACCCCTCTCTGACCAGTTTGATGAAGTTGTCTCGGTGGCGGGGAGTCTCGTTGTAGAGAGCCACGCGGATATTGCCCATCGTTGTCATAATGAGAATTTCTTGCCTCGAAGTATCGCTCTGCGCGATGGCGCAGAGCGATACTACCGTGAACAGAGCAAGTGTTAGAACTCGAGTTATCATGAGTAATCTTAGTAAGCTTCTTCTTCGGAGATTTCTTTCTTGTCGATGGGCTTACTGTCAATGGCGCGCCATGCGTAGAAGATATAGGCCAGCACGAAGGGTATGAGCAGGCTGACATAGGCCATTGTACGCAAGGTGAACTCGCTGGAGCAGGAGTTCTGAATGCTTAGAGAGCTCTGCAAATCTTCATTGGAGGGGTAGTAGCAGGTGTTATTCCAACCTGCGGTCAATAACAGACAGAGAACCACAACGACAACGCCAATGCCTGTGGGCCAGATGCCTCGGTTGTATTCCTTGTTGCGACAAGTGCAGAAGATACCAGAGAGTACGAGCAGTACACCGATAATCATGGGGATGGATACATACCACATCTCAAGAAGGTTGTTCAGGTATTTGAACTCTACATTGCTGACGGCGCCTGTCGAAGGATTGTAAGCACAGCCGTAGCCCGTGAGAATAAATAACAGGAATGTGAGGAACATAATCAGGAAAGCCACAGTGTTACTAATTAAGCGCACACGGGCACGGCGACGGATGGGTGCATCATTGACATTGTTGATGATGTATAGCGTACCCAATACGCGGGCTAAAAAGAATACAGCCAAGCCAAAGACCAGATTCCAAGGGTCGAGAAGAGCGTCAAGGCCATGGCTGGCATTGGCCCAGTGGCTGATGACGGGCTGTGCCATATTAGTAAGATTGCCTTTCTCTACAATGAAATTGGAGCCTGTAAAGAAAGTTGCTACGGCACCACCCAAAAGTAGGGGGCCTGCTATGCCGTTGATGACCAGGAATACCTGAAAGGTCTTGGTGCCTAAGAGGTTGCCAAGCTTGTTCTGAAACTCATAACTAACAGCTTGTAGTACAAAGGAGAACAGGATAATCATCCACAACCAGTAAGCACCACCGAAGCTGGTGCTGTAGAATAGCGGGAAGGAGGCAAAGAAGGCTCCGCCGAAGGTTACCAACGTGGTGAAGGTGAACTCCCATTTGCGACCGGTGGAGTTGATGAGAAGACGGCGTTCCTCTGCAGTGTGACCCAAGGAGAATATCATGGAGTTAGCTCCCTGTACAAACATCAGGAAGACCAGCAAGGCTCCCAGAAGACTGACCAGGAACCACCAATATTGTTGCAAAAATTCGTATGTCATGATAGTGATGTGTTATGTGATTTAATAGTAGGATTGTCAGAAAGTCTTGCTGAAATTATTATTGGATTTCCGGTCCTTTCTTGATTTCCCTAAGCATGATGCTGATTTCTACGGCTAACATGGTGGTGAAGAGTGCAAGGAACAGAAAGAACGTGAGAGCTACGGATCCAGAGCTGATATCGGAAACAGCAGCCCAGGTCGGCATCATGTCTTGAATGGCCCAGGGTTGGCGTCCCATCTCTGCGACAACCCATCCGGCCTCACTGGCTATGTAAGCCAGTGGCACCATGCAGATGGCTGCCATGTGGAGGTATTTATGTTCACTGAGTGGCCGATTCTTCCACAACCGGCCGATGCCTTTCAGCTTGTCTTGCCAAGTGATGAGCAGCACGAGGGCGAAGAAGACAATGAACAGGCAACCCAGTCCCACCATGATACGGAATGACCAGAAGCATACGGGGATGAAGGGTATCAGTTGATCTTCAGACTTCACATAACCGTAGCCGAAATTTTTCATATTCTCTCTTAGTGACCGTAAATTCTCTTCTTGTCCGGATAGGGAACCTGCCTTCTTCGCATTGCGGTAGGACATGAGTGAATAGACGGCAGCTCTGCCTCGCTTGATCTTCTCCTTTGCAGATGGTTCTTGGGTGCCATCGGCTTTTGTATATCCGTTGAGTAGATCACGGACGCCCGGTACATAGCCGTGGAAGTCGTTGGTGGCCAGAAAGGAGAGTGCATAGGGCGCGGCAATGCGCAAAGGAGGCTCTTGCTCGCTCAGGTAGTCTGGCTGCTGGAAAGGATTTACCAAGGCTACAATCGTCAGGCTCTGATTGGTGCCCCCTTCATAGAGTGCTTCCATGGCTGCCAGTTTCATGGGTTGAACTTGTGCAACGCGGTAAGCGGAACTATGGCCGGTGGCTCCAGCCAGGATGGAAGCACAGAGCCCAACGGATGCGCCAATCTTGATGCTTTCCACGGCAAACTGCTGTTCGCGTTTTTTCAAAAGATACCAGCAACTGACGGCTACAGTGAACACGGCACCAATGATCCATGAAGAGGTTACTGTGTGACAAAACTTGTCAATGGCAAAGGGTGACAGAGCCACATCGAAAAATGATACCATCTCGTTGCGCATGGTGTCGGGGTTAAACTCGCAACCTACAGGATATTGCATCCAGGAATTAGCCACCAATATCCACCAGGCTGAGATGGTTGCTCCCAAGCCAGTGAGCCATGTAGAGGCCAGATGAAAACCGCGTGAGACTTTGTTCCATCCGAAGAACATGACGGCCACAAAAGTTGACTCCATGAAGAAGGCTACAATGCCCTCAATGGCTAACGGGGCACCAAAGATGTCACCCACAAACCAAGAGTAGTTCGACCAATTGGTGCCAAACTCAAACTCCAGAATAATACCAGTGGCAACACCCATGGCAAAATTAATACCGAAGAGCTTCTGCCAGAACCGAGCTGTGTCTTTCCAGAAAGTTTTTTTCGTGCGGTAATAACAGGTTTCCATAATACCCATAATGATGGCAAGTCCTAATGTGAGTGGGACAAAGAGCCAATGGTAGATGGCTGTCAGAGCAAACTGTGCTCTTGACCAGTCAATGGTACCGGTTGTGATGTCTAACAGTAAGTGATACATAGATTTGGTTTTTTATTCTTATTTTGATTATTTTATTGTATGTTGGGAGCTCGCTCCATCATTTCCGAAGAAACGAAGTCGGCTTCTCCACCCTTCTCTGTATGCGATTTGATGTAGTTGGGGAAGAAAAACAACTTGAGGACAAGGAAGATGATGATGAGCTTGATGAAGATGATGAGCCAGAGCGTCTTGCCCAGCGTCATGTGGCGGAAACCGTCATAATAGAGGTCGAACACCCTGTATATGAACCCGTCTTTCTTCATTGGATATAGATTGGTAGATGTTGCAAAGATACAATAAAAATTTAAATCAAGACATGTTTTTTGTACATAAAATGTAAAATTATGTTTTATAACATAAAAGAGAACTCTTTTTACTTTGAGGATTGATGAAAAACTATTACTTTTGCATTTCCTAAAGAGATAGTAAAGTATAACAGAACTGATGTGACATGAAAAAAATTCTGATACCCTTGCTTGTTTTGGTGGCATTGCTCATAGGTGGCATTGCATGGCTTTATATGAACCTTGACGAACAGCGCCAAGCTAATCTGGAAATGCAGGAGTTAGCAGAGCTGGACAAGAAGGAAATGGAAAGCCAATACCAACAGTTTGCCGACCAGTACAGTGAGATGAAGACCCGCATCAACAACGACTCGATTGTCGCACAACTCTCCATAGAGCAGGAAAAGACGCAGCGACTGTTGTCTGAACTGCAGAAAGTAAAGGCAAACGATGCGCGGGAGATTACACGACTGAAGAAGGAACTGGCCACTGTGCGTGAGGTTCTGAGAAGCTATATCCTGGAGATAGACTCATTGAACAGGCTCAATCAAAATCTTGTAGAGGAAAACTCGCGTGTGAAAGCACAGTATCAGGAAGCTACGCAGCAGATTGAGGGACTGAATACCGAGAAGCAGTCGCTATCAGAGAAAGTGGCTATTGCTGCTCAGCTTGATGCAACTGGCATTCAGATGGATGCCAAGGATAAGCGTGGTAAAAAGACGGAGAAGATGTCAAAATGCAAGACCGTACAGGTCAACTTTTCATTGGCCAAGAATGTTACGGCTGCCAGTGGGATGAAGGATGTCTATGTTCGCATTGTGTCACCTACCGGGTCGTTACTTGGAGGGGCGGGCTCGTTCAAGTATGAAAACCGTTCTTTGCAATATACTATGAAGAAGACTGTGGAGTATGGCGGGCAAGAACTGCCAGTTACGCTTTTTTGGAATGTCTCTCAGGCCATGCCTAATGGAACTTATCAGGTCAGTATCTTCGCAGACGGTAACATGATAGGTTCCAGGAGTTTTTCTTTCAAGTAGGGATTGAAATTCTAAGAAGAAGATGATGGAAAAGCGAATGTTTCTTGTTGGTGCTATGTTGCATTTTGTCCTGTTGACGGTTTCCGCACAACAGGTCTTGTCATTGGACAGCTGCCGCAGACTCGCTTTGGACAATAATAAACAATTGCGGGTAGCACGGCTGAAGCAGGAAGCGGCAGCCAATACGCACAAGGCTGTCGCCACCAAGTTCCTTCCAAAGGTGGAAGCCTTAGGAGGCTATGAGTTTACCAGCCGTGAAATTTCTATTCTCAACGGCCAACAGAAGACAACTCTCAGCAATATCGGTAACATTGTGGTCGGTCAGATGAAAAACAATGTGACACCGATAATGACTGAGCTTGCGCAAGGTGCCGCGCTTAGTTCACAACAAGCTGCTGCATTAGGTAATGTGGCTCCACAGATAGGTGCTTCTCTTGCTCATTCTCTCAATGAGGTCGGACAACATGTGCGTAATGCTTTTAATACCGACACCCGTCATGTGTTTATGGGGGCGGTTATGGTTCGCCAACCGATATTCATGGGTGGCGGGCTGATTGCTGCTAACCGATTGGCAGCATTGGGCGAGCAGATGGCTGCCGAAAATCTGGAAGGACAGCAGCAGACGATGATATATGATGTGGATCGAGCCTACTGGGCAGTGGTTTCCCTACGCCAGAAACAACGCTTGGCACGTCAGTATCTGACTCTTGTTGAACAACTTGACAGTAACGTCTATAAGATGATTGCCAATGGAGTCGCAACCCGGGCAGATGGCCTGCAGGTCGATGTGAAGGTCAATGAAGCTGAAATGACTCTTACACAGGTCAATAATGGTGAGTCTTTGGCTCGCATGTGTCTATGCCAACTTTGCGGACTGCCTATTGATAGTGAGGTGAAGCTCAGTGATGAAGACGAGATACCGACAGCGCTGTCTTATGTGGATGATGCTTTCAATTTGGAAACTGCTTGGGAAAACAGACCAGAACTGAAAATGTTGCGTACGATGGTAGGTATGAGTGAACAGAAAACCCGAATGGAGAGGGCTGCCTTCTTACCGCAAGTGGCTCTAACGGCAGGATATCTGACCACCAATCCTAATGTCTATGATGGCTATGAACGACGTTTTGCAGGAGCCTGGAATGTGGGTGTGGTGATGCGCATACCTGTATGGAACTGGATGGAAGGCTCCTATAAGGTGCGTGCCAGTAGGGCTACCACGGCGATGGCAGAAATAGAGTTGAGTGATATAAAGGAAAAGGTGGAACTTCAGTTAAACCAGAGTTCTTATAAATTGACAGAGGCTGTCAAGCGGATGAAGGTGGCCGAAAAAAATGTGCAGCGGGCTGAGGAAAACCTGCGCTGTGCTAATGTGGGCTTCCAAGAAGGTGTCATGCAAAGCACAGATGTCATGGCCGCACAGACAGCTTGGCTCAATGCTCGCACTCAGCAAATAGATGCTATCATAGACAAAAAACTTGCACAGACAGACTTGCAAAAGGCAATGGGTACTCTCCAGCTGCAACAAGGGTATTGACAATGTGACAAAATTTCCTACAAATAAAGAAAAAAGATATATGAGTAATCAGGCAAAAACACAGCATAACAACATTCTATTGGCAATCATCGGTTTTACTGCTGTTGTGGTTATAGTGGCGGTCATCGGCTTCCTGGCTCTTGATCGTTCGCCCGAGATGATACAAGGAGAGGTGGAGGTGACGGAATATAGAGTTTCTTCCAAGGTGCCTGGACGCATTCTTGAACTTCGGGTGAAGGAGGGTGATTATGTGCGAGTAGGTGACACGCTGGCGATCCTTGATGCACCAGAGGTGGAGGCCAAAAAAGCACAAGCGTTGGGAGCTGAAAATGCAGCTGCAGCAATGAGTGCCATGGCTCAGGCAGGAGCTCGCCAGGAACAGATTACTGCAGCCTATCAGGTATGGCAGCAGGCCGGTGCTGGCTTGGAGATTGCCAAGAAAAGTTATGAGCGTGTGCAACGATTGTATGACGAAGGCGTGATGACGGCTCAAAAACGTGATGAGGCTTTCGCAAATTATAAGGCCTTGGAGGCTCAGGAAAAAGCTGCCAGGAGTCAGTATGACATGGCGCGCAATGGCGCCCGGCGCGAGGAAAAACTTGCTGCACAAGCGCAGGTTGAACGTGCTAAGGGTGCTGTTAATGAGGTAAACTCCTACCTCCAGGAAACAGTACAGGTGGCACAGGTTGAAGGTGAAGTCTCCAACGTCTATCCGAAGGTGGGTGAACTGATTGGGACCGGATCGCCCATTATGAGTATTTCCGTTATGAAAGATATGTGGGGTACCTTCAATGTACGTGAAGACCAGCTTAATGGGCTCAAGGTCGGTGATGAGTTTGTGGCCTTTTCGCCCGCTTTCAACAAAGAGCTGCGTATGAAAGTATTCTACATCAAGGATGAGGGCTCCTACGCTGTGTGGAAAGCTACTAAGGCCAACGGACAGTATGACCTCAAAACATTTGAGGTTAAGGCGCGCCCGCTGAATCCGTTTGAGGGATTGCGTCCAGGAATGTCACTGATTATTAAGGAATAAGTGGATATCTTGTCGTAAGTCAACAGGACTGTGAGAACATGAAGAGAATATGGTTTATAGCACTGCGTGAGTGCGGAATCCTGCGCTCTAATCCCATATACCTTTTTTGTATGGTGCTGTTTCCCATGCTCGTCATGATGCTCTTCACCACTATGATGAACGATGGTCAGCCAGTGGAAATGCCTGTGGGAGTGGTCGATTTGGATAATACGTCAACAACTCGTACGCTGGTACATAAGCTCGACGCTTTCCAGACAACTCGTGTCGTTGGACTTTATCCGAATATGAATGAAGCTCGCAACGCCATCCAACGCAACCAGATTTATGCGTTTCTCTATCTCCCTAAGGGTACTACTGATGCTTTGTTATCGGGTCGTCAGCCGAAAGTGTCCTTTTACTACACCAACACATTTCTTACGGCGGGCGCGTTGCTTTATCGTGATCTGAAAACCATTACCATGCTTGGCTCTGCAGCAGTAGGACAGGGCGCCATGCAGATAAGGGGAATGACAGACCAACAGATAAAGTTTTTTCTTCAACCTGTGGTCGTCGATATACACCCGCTTACCAACCCATGGGTAAACTACAATGTTTATCTCAGTACCATGCTTATTCCTGGTGTGCTCATGTTGTTTATGTTTTTGTTGTCTGCCTATTCTATCGGTACAGAATTGAAGTTCGGCAGGTCGAAGGAGTGGATGAAAATGGCTGGAAACAATATTCATGTGGCACTACTTGGAAAATTCTTTCCGCAGAGCATGGTGTTTTTGACAATGTTCTTTGTCTATAACTATTATGTGTATGGTTATCTTGGTTTCCCACATGAAGGTGGTATATGGTCAATCATCATTGTCACATTGTTGGCGGTAGTAGCTTCACAGGGTTTTGGCATCTTTATTTTCGGATTGATGCCATCTCTGCGTATGTCCATGAGTGTTTGTTCTTTGTGGGCAGTGCTCAGCTTCTCCACAGTGGGGTCTGCATTTCCGGTTATAGCGATGGATGGTGCAGTAGAAGCCCTGGCACAACTCTTCCCGCTGCGCCACTATTATATGATCTACCAGGCCTGTGTCTTCAACGGCTATCCACTCATGGATGCGTGGTTCAATATTGCGGTCTTACTGTTTTTTGCAGTGACGCCCTGGCTTGTCAGGGGAAACATCAAACGAGCCATGTTGGAATATGTATATATACCATAATGATGGAATGGTTTGCAAAAAGGGTATAGGGAAAAATTTCTGATGACACTTGAGCAAGGAAAAACGATTAAGTATGAGAGAACTCTGGAGAAGAATTAAAGAAGGCTTGGCCGACATGTGTTACATCTGGGCCAAGGAAATGCGCACTACGTTTACCGACGAGGGGGTGCTCATTTTCTTTATCCTTGTTCCCCTGTTATATCCGTTGCTATATTCGTGGGTTTATAATAATCAGGTGGTGCGCGAGGTGCCAGTTGTGGCTGTTGACTTATCTCACAGTCACATGAGCCGTCAATTTCTCAGACAATTTGATGCTTCGCCGGATGTGCGTGTTGCCTACTATGCTGGAAGCCTTGAAGAGGCCCGTGACCTGATGGCCAAGCAGATAGTAAATGGGGTGGTACTCGTGCCTTCTGACTTCGACCTTCGGTTGAACCGCATGGAGCAGACGTCTGTAAGCGTCTATTGTGATATGGCCCTCATGCTAACCTATAAAGCTATCAACCAGACGGCCGTAGCAGTGGCAACTGATTTTAACCGTCAGATACAAGTGAAACTGTCTGGAAACATGACAGACCGTGAGGACGAAGTGACTATACAACCACTTGACTTTGACGAGGTTCCAATCTTTAGTCCTACGGGCGGCTATGGGGACTTTATCATTCCCGGAGTGCTCATGCTTATTATCCAGCAGACACTCTTACTGGGCATCGGATTGGGTGCTGGAACGGCACGCGAAACCAACCGCTATCGTGACCTTGTTCCTGTGAGTCGCCACTATAATGGTATTTTCCGAATCGTCTTTGGCAAGTCATTATGTTACTTGATGATCTTTGCCGTCATGTCTGCCTACTTGATACTTGCTGTGCCACGCATCTTTGGCTTTATTGCTATTGGAGATGCTCGTGCATTACTTGGTTTGATGTTTCCTTACCTTTTGGCATGTATCTTTTTCGGCATGATGCTCTCTTGCCTGGTGCGCTATCGTGAAAATGTTCTTTTATTAGTGGTGTTTACTTCAGTCCCATTCCTGTTTTTGTCCGGCATATCATGGCCGCAAAGTAACATTCCAGGAGCGTGGCAGGGCGTTTCTGTGTTATTGCCTTCAACATTCGGTGTGCGTGGTTTTGTGCGCATCAACTCTATGGGAGCCACTCTTTCCGACATTCAACAAGAATATCAGGCATTGTGGATTCAGACAACAGTCTATTTTTTTGTGACTTGTCTGGTTTATCGTTTCCAGATAAATCAGGCTCACCAGCATGCACATGAGCGTATTCAGCATCTTAAAGACAAAGCCACACAGGCACGCCTCTTCCTTATGAAGAAAGAGAAATCGGACAAATAAACGTATATTATGATTTCTTGATACCAACGATTTCAGTCCGAGGTAACTCGGCGTTACGTCGGTTTACAACAGTCACGACGCTCTGAGCCAGTGATAAAAATGCTTGGCCTGTCGTTGAGTTGATATCAAGGGCGGCAGGTGTTCCTGCATCTCCATTTTCACAGATACTTTGGACGATGGGAATCTGTGCTAACAAGGGAACATGCATCTCCTCAGCCAGCTGCTGGCAGCCTTCTTTCCCGAAAAGATAATAACGGTTATCTGGGAGTTCTGCAGGGGTAAACCATGCCATATTCTCAATCAGTCCAAGGATGGGAACATTGACTTTTTCATTGCGATACATGTCAATTCCCTTGCGCGCATCTGCCAAAGCTACTTGTTGGGGAGTAGATACGATGACAGCCCCTGTTATGGCCAATGTTTGTAGCAATGTCAGGTGTATGTCGCTTGTGCCCGGTGGCGTGTCAAGAATAAAATAATCCAGTTCTCCCCAGTCGGCATCGGCAATGAGTTGTTTCAAAGCTGATGTTGCCATACCACCACGCCAAAGTGTGGCCGTGTCAGGGTTGACGAAGAAGCCGATACTGAGAAGCTTTACTCCGTATTTCTCCACGGGTTCTATGAGTTGGCGGCCGTCTTTTTCAATGGCATAGGGATGAATGTCTTCTACGCCAAACATCTTGGTCATAGACGGACCGAAAATGTCTGTGTCAAGCAGACCTACTTGATAGCCAAGTCTGGCTAAAGAAATAGCAAGGTTGGCTGAAACGGTGGATTTACCTACACCTCCCTTACCAGAACTTACGGCAATGATATTCTTTACTCCTGGAAGCATCTTGCCAACCTCTGGACGAGGTTTGGTCTTAAATTCAGTGCGGATTTCTATGTCTATATCCGAACCGCAATGGTAGTGAATGGCAGCTTCTGTGGCCTTCACCGTAGATTTTAGGAAAGGATCAGTCTCGCGGGGAAAGCGTAAATCCACACGCACATGCCAATACTCTTGACCATTGTCTTTCGTTTTCTTGGTGACTACGGGTGTGTCAATGAGCATGTCGCTTTCTGTTAGACTCTTTTTTGTGCCTGGATAGGTGACAGTTGCAAGAGCCTCTTCTATCAGTTTCGGATATATCGTATTGTCCATATTATTTAATTTTTCTGCAAAATTACGGAATTAATCATTGATAATCGAAAAAATGAAAATATTTTTGTATATTTGCGACATGATGAAGCTTAGATTACTCCTTTTTTTCCTTATATTCAATGTTGCAGATAAGATGCAAGCTGCAGACGTTGTTTGGTACAATGGAAAGACGCCTGTCAGTTACAATGTGCAGAACAGAGTTTCGCCTGTTGTGGAAGTAGCGCTTGATATGTTCTGTGAGGATATGCGTCTGGTGACAGGCCACCGGGCAGACAGAAAAGGTAATGCGTCTATAGATATTGTGCAGTTGGATATGCTTTCTAATAAGGAGTTCAAGAAATTGAACAAGCGACACTTACCTATTAATAGAATTATTTCAAAAAAAGAAGCTTTCTATATTGGATGTCATGGAGGGAAACTTGTAGTAATCGGCAGTGATGCCCGAGGTACAGCATATGGAATTTTAGAACTTTCACGCATGGCTGGGGTCTCGCCATGGGTTTGGTGGGGAGACGTGATCCCTGAAAAAAAGACTGAATTGCGAATAGCCGATAACTTTGTAACGGTGCAATGGCCGTCAGTGGAATATCGTGGTGTCTTCATTAATGATGAAGACTGGTCATTGCGTATCTGGGCACATGAGTGTATGGATCGAGAATTATCGGATGGGACCATAGGACCGCGAACCTACAAAAAAATCTTTGAATTGCTCTTGCGCTTGCGGGCAAATACGTTGTGGCCTGCCATGCACGAAGGCACGACTCCTTTTTTTCAGGTTAAAGGAAATCGTGAGGTGGCTGACTCTTGCGCTATCATCATAGGTTCAAGCCATTGTGAACCGTTGCTCAGAAACAATGTGGGTGAATGGAATCGTACAAGGATGGGCGACTACAACTTCTTGACCAACCGCCAGAAAGTATTGGACTATTGGGGCGAACGTGTTCACGAAACGCGAAACATGGAGGTTATTTATACATTAGGAATGCGTGGTATTCATGATGGCTCGATGGAGGGAGTAAAAACTATGGGGGAGAAAACCAGAGCTCTACAAATGGTTTTAGATGAACAGAGAAAACTGTTAAGAAAATATAGAAATGATCATTTGGACAATGTCCCGCAGGTCTTTGTCCCTTACAAAGAGGTGCTCGACATCTTCGAGAATGGATTGCAGGTCCCTGATGATGTGATGTTGATGTGGTGCGATGATAACTATGGGTTCATGACAAGGTTACCGGATGAGGTTCAGCAGAGAAGAAACGGAGGAAATGGGATTTATTATCATCTGAGCTATTGGGGACGTCCTCATGATTATCTGTGGCTCTCAACAACCCAGCCGGGACTCCTCGCTCATGAGCTCCGTACGGCATTTGACCATAAGGCACGTCGGCTTTGGATAGCCAATATCCATGATCCGAAAGTTGCTGCCTACGACTTGTCGCTGTTCCTTGATATGGCGTGGAATATTAATAGCGTTAACCCCAATAAAGTAAGCCTGCATTTGGCTAAGTGGCTTCAGTCGCAGTTCGGACATGAAGTCGGTAGTGAGTTGTTTCCAGTGATGAGAAACTTCTATTGGTTGACAGCTCTCCGTAAACCGGAGTTCATGGGTTGGAATCAGGTAGAACTTGATAAAAAGAAATTCCAGCGTGGATTGTCCCCTGTCCACGATACGGAGTTTAGTGCAATAGCTTTTGGTAATGAATTGGAACGCTACCTTGATAACTATGAACAAACAAAGAAAATGGTCACAGAAGTCGAGAAACATTTACGACCAGACTTGCGGGACGCCTTTTTTGCAGCAGTGAAATACCCTGTTTTTGCTGCTGCCGCAATGGCAGTTAAGCAACTGGAGTCACAGGAGGCTCGACACATTGCACGTCCGGAATCTTTCCATCATGATGAGGAAGCGTTGGTTTCAGCAGCAAGAAGCATTGTGGCTGCGAAAGAAATAAAGCTTCTGACAGACTACTATAATCATCAACTGTCTCAAGGGAAATGGAGAGGGTTGATGTGTGAAAATCCCCGGCAATTACCGGTGTTCGGACCATTGAAGTTACCTGGCCAACTTTCAGAGGAAGAGGTGGGGAATTTTTCAAGACAGGAATTGATCTCAGAACAACTTACGGCGATGCAAGAGGCCCAACGTGCGGTTAGACAACAACGGCTGCCTCCTGGTGTAATAGCAAAGAATGCCTGTGACTTCACGGCCGCGACTGATGGCGTTGTCCCTGTGGAAATGTTGGGACATAGCATGAAGGCTGTTAGTATTCCCAAGGATGGGTCTGTCTCCTATCGCTTCTCCATGTCAAAACATGGAGAGGGATTGTTGAGGATTGCTATGATTCCGACACATGCCTGCGACAAAGGTGATATTCGCTTTTCTGTCAGTATTGATGGTGCTCCTCCTCAAGTGTTCTCTTTGAAAGAACCTTTTCGCTCTGAAAGGTGGAAGGAACAGGTGTTGCGTGGACAAGCCGTACGGATGATGAAGGTGTTTCTCACCTGGGGAACTCACACCTTAACGATAAAGGCCTTAGATAATCATATCATTTTTGATCAGTGGATGTTTGATATTGATAAGACAAGAGAGTTCTATTCATTCCCATTGGAACCAGCTTTGTAATAAAATTTAAAAAAAGCGGCAGCATAATGTCTCACGACATCACGCTGCCATAGTTAACTCAACTTATAATTGTATGCTGTGCTCTCACGAGCATGCGCATACAATGGGATAATGATAATTCATATCTTGATTGTCATATGATAATGATTTGAGTTGTTTTAATCAAATTGCTCTTTGTCGAAAGCTTCCAGAATTCGAAGTGGAAACAATATGATTTTCAACCGTGTGCAAAGATACGCTATTTTTAATAACGTACCAAATATTTGGAATGGAATTTCACGAGAAGTAGTAAAAAATATAAAAATGCGTGGAACAATTGATATTACCCACTTCAGGCTCTGGAAAAGACCTTCACAACGCAATAATCAACTGTCCACGCATCCCTTTCGGATAACTTGGATTATTTGAAGCAGGAGTGATGGTATTCGTTGCTGGGTGTCGAAATTTCCAGATTTCGAAATGTGGAAAATATCTCACATGGTGCTTTTAATCGTTGGGCAAAATTAGTAATAAATTTTTATCTATGCAAGGATTTCGACAAATATTTTGTTCTTTTTTTTCTTTTTTCATTTTCTCTTGTCGATGCCGCTACGTTTAGGGCGGTGGTAGCTGCGATATTCGTCCAGCTCAATTTCCTTTTCTGGCTCTTGAAGTAGGATAGAGTGGGGCAGACTGAATTTCATATATCTGATGCTAAGCCCACGCTCAAGCCACATAGATTCATAATAGGTTTGAATGGAAAGAATTTTGGAAGTTTCCTTGTCAATACCTGATGTGTGATATAAGTCTTCTGTGCGAAAAAGAACTGGCAGCTGATTCTTTTCTGCCATATATGTCGTATATGTAAAAAGAAAATTGGAGTCGGTTTTGAGATGTATTGTACCTCCATCGACCATAAAATGACGATAACGCTCCATGAAGTAAGTACTGGTAAGGCGTTTGCGAGGATTCTTCATCTGTGGGTCACTGAATGTTAGCCATATTTCTGTTACTTCGTTGGGCGCAAAGAAACGGTCAATAATCTCAATATTTGTACGTAGAAAAGCTACGTTTTTAAGGCTTTCTCCCAATGCCATCTTTGCACCAGTCCACAATCGGGCACCTTTGATATCTACTCCAATGAAGTTTTTCTCAGGGTAAAGCCGAGCAAGCTCAACGGTATATTCTCCCTTTCCACAACCTAATTCTAATACGATAGGGTTGTCGTTGTTAAAATATTTCTGATGCCATTTCCCTTTCATGTCAAAGGGAACTTCTTCTATAACAGAAAAAGGATATTGAAATACATTGTCAAAGGTGTCAAGTTCTGCGAATTTTTCTAATTTTCCTTTTCCCATTTGCTGATTTTTTATTATAAATGGAATCGTTACACTTTCATGTGCAAAATTAATCATTTTTTCTGAATAGACAAATAAATATTAATTCTCTTGCTTTGTGCGTCTTGTTTATTTCTTACTATTAATTATGTATTACCTTAATTATATTATACAAATTGAAACTAATCTGGTTGGAATAAACTATAGTGTTGTAGTATTATTAGACTCAATATTCGGAAATCTTTTTTTGTCAAGAAAACTTCGAATTTTGGGCATTATTTTGGGCGTTTTGAAAAAATAAAAATCAACGGTCTTCATTTTGCGAGTATTTCGCATCCT
>CAMNOK010000026.1 GCA_946546825.1 uncultured bacterium | reverse complement strand
TGAACGGGTCATCGGGACAGTTTGAACAGGTTGTCCGGACACTTCTTCCGGGTTATCCGGACAGAGTGTCCGGGCCATTGGGACAAAGTGTCCGACCCCATCCGGACAAAGTGTCCGGACCCCCTTCGGACAGGCAAACTCCGTTTAATGCCCAATTCATAAAGTTCATTCATCATTCATCATGCTTAATGCCTCATGAACTTTGGCATGGGAGTGTTTACTTCCTTTTACTTCTCATTTTACTTCCTTTTTCTTCTCTTTTTCTTCTCATTTTACTCCCTTTTTTGAAGGGAAAACTGCGTTTTAAGAAATATTAACTCATTTCCTCATGATTTCCTCACACCTCACAAAGCCTGTGTTTATCGGCCTTTCAGCTCATGGAATGAGGAAATGAGGAAAAATTTCAAAAAAAAACTTTGCAGTGCGCGCGCACGCGCGCGAGGGAAAAAACTCTTGTTTAAAATCTTTTGAGACGCTGAAAAAAGGCATCCCGAGAAGTGTCAGGATGCCTTTGAATGGGGGAATGTGATCTTTGCTTAAGAAGGGCCTACTTTGCGGGAATCTCTTCGAGGGTCTTCTTGAGAAGTTCCCAGAAGGGGGCCACTGTGGCGATGAGCGCACGTTCGGTGGTGGTATGGGGGCTCTTCATAGTCGGACCGAGGGACACCACGTCGAGGTGGGGATATTTGCCCAGGATGACGGAGCACTCCAGTCCGGCATGATCTACCTGGATGATGCCGTCCTCGCCGTTCAGTTCCTTGTATATTTTCAGTAACAGGTGCAGAATCTCGCTGTCGGGGTTAGGATCCCATCCGCCGTAGCTGCCGGCCGTTTCCACCTTCATACCAGCCATGTTGAAGCAGCTCTCCAGCATCTTGACGATGTAGTCTTTCATGTCTTCGCGGCTGGAGCGGGCCAGGATCTTGATGGCAGCCTTGCCGTCTTCGATGTCGATGATGGCGAGGTTGCTGGAGGTCTCCACCACGTTGGGGTAGGAGGGTATCATGCGAACGACACCGTCGTGACAGGCGTAGATGGCATCGATGAGATTGTCTTGGATGGCTACGGGAACCTCTTTCTTCGGGGTCTCAACGTCTTCAACGATGAGCTCGATGCCACTTTCAATGTTCTTATACTCGTCGGCGAACATCTGTAGGTAGTCGTCAGCCAGTTCCTTCAAGGAAGCGATGTTCTCCTTGGGCAGTGTAAGCACCACCTCGGCCTTGAAGGGGATAGCGTTGCGCATGTTGCCTCCGTGCCAGGTGGCCAGGCGTGCCTCGCACTCCTCGATGGCCTGGCGCACAAACTGCACCATCATCTTGTTGGCGTTGCCGCGGCCTTCATGAATCTCCAGACCGCTGTGTCCGCCGCGGAGTCCCTTCAAGGTGACACGAACGGCTGCGTCGTCGCTGTCGGTGTCGGCTTCCTGATATTCCAAGGTAGCGGTTACATCGATGCCGCCGGCCGAGCCGATGACAAATTTTCCCCAGTGCTCAGAGTCGAGGTTGAGCAGGATGTCGCCCTTGAGCATGTTTTCCGGCAAGTCGTTGGCGCCATACATGCCAGTCTCTTCGTCGGCTGTGATGACGGCTTCCACGGGACCGTGCTTCAGTGTCTTGTCTTCCATGACGGCCATGATGGCGGCTACGCCCAGTCCGTTGTCGGCTCCGAGGGTCGTACCCTTGGCCTTCACCCATTCTCCGTCAATCCACGGCTGGATGGGGTCGGTCTCAAAGTTGTGGGTTGACTCCGGCGTCTTCTGTGGCACCATGTCCATGTGAGCCTGCAGGATGACACCCTTGCGGTTCTCCATGCCGGGCGAAGCGGGCTTGCGCATGACCACGTTGCGGCCTTCGTCGATGAAGACTTCTACGCCAGCCTGTTGGCCGAAGTCGAGGAGAAACTGCTGTATTTTCTCCAGGTGTCCGCTTGGACGCGGCACTTGTGTCAGCGCGTAGAAGTTTTTCCAAACGCACTGCGGGTTCAGGTTTTTGATTTCACTCATTTTCGTTTGTTTATTTTAAAGTTAAGCGTTTTGTCAGTGAGAGGCAAAGCCATGCATAGATACCCAGCAGAACCACGAGCAGGGTTTGCACGGAGTGTACGATGAGCACGAAGTAGAGGGCATCGTTTTCTTGCACGCCATAGAGGATGAGCATGGTCTTTACGGCGAAGTGCCAGGGGCCTGCTCCGTTGGGCGTGGGTACGATGACGGCTATGCTGCCTACGATGAAGGTCACGAGGGCGCACGACATTCCGAGGCCGGCGGTGGCATCGAAGCAGAAGAAGGTGAGGTAGTAGTGAAGGAAATAGCTGCCCCAGATGGCCAGGGTGAAGAAGAGAAACAACGGCACATTGCGTATGTTGCGCAGTGAGACGATGCCTTGCCAGATGCCGCTGAGCGTGTCCTTCACCTTATTATATATGGAGAGCTTGCGCAAGAGCAGGTAGCCCAGCAGTACGATGGCCAACAGACAGACGGTGGTGACCAGCCAGCCGGCCCACGAGAATTGGGTAACGACGGTGTCGATGCTGGTTCCGGTCTTGTCGAAGAAGGTCATGAACACCGGAAGCTGACAGAGCAGGGTCAGCGCAGCAATCAGCGTGACGAGCAGCGAGTCGATGGCCCGCTCGGTGACAACAGTGCCCAACGACTTGGGAAACGAAACGCTGTCGTAGCGCTTCAGCACGCCGCAGCGGGCAAACTCGCCGATGCGCGGTACGACAAGGCTCACTGCATAGGAGAGAAAGACGGCATGGATGGCTGTTAGTGTGCGGGGACATTCGCCGATGGGTTCCAGTGTCTGTCGCCATCGCCAACCTCTGAAAACCTGTGCCATGATGCCGAATGGAAACGACAATAGCATCCAAGTCCAGTTCATCTGATGGAGCATCACGTCGCGTACCTGTTGGAAGTCGAATCCTCGGTACATCCAGTACAGGATGGCTCCGCCGAGCATGACGGATAGCAGAATCTTCAGTATGTTGTTAGCTATTGTTTTCATGTAGTGCAAAAGTAATGCAATTCACCGACAATACAAAATAATAGACCTGTTTTTAATTATTTTTTAATGGAGAGTCTGCTCTTTGGAAATATTTTCCTACCTTTGCAAGAAAAGTAGCAAAGTGCATGGTAAGACAAGTAAAGCCCAAGAAGAACCTTGGCCAGCACTTCTTGACCGACCTCGGCATAGCGCGTAGCATTGCCGACACCGTGGATGCCTGTCCCGACATACCAGTCCTGGAGATAGGCCCGGGCATGGGTGTGCTCACCCAGTACCTGGTGCCCAAGCAGCGGGAGGTCAAAGCGGTGGAGATAGACAAGGAGAGTGTGGCCTACCTGAAGAAGACTCTCTTCAAGGACCGGACGGGCTCTTCCAATCCCATCATTGAGGGCGACTTCCTGCGAATGGACCTGAACGATGTGTTCGGGGGCCGCCCCTTCGTGCTCACCGGCAACTATCCCTATGACATCTCCTCACAGATTTTCTTCAAGATGCTCGACTACAAGGACCTCATCCCCTGTTGCACGGGTATGATACAGCGGGAGGTGGCTCTGCGCATTGCCTCCGAACCAGGCAATAAGGCCTATGGCATCTTGTCGGTGATGATCCAGGCATGGTATGACGTGGAGTATCTTTTTACGGTCGATGAGCATGTCTTCAACCCGCCACCCAAGGTGAAGAGTGCCGTCATCCGGATGACGCGCAATAAGGTGCAGAGCCTTGGCTGCGACGAACAACTGTTTCGGCGGGTGGTGAAGACGGTCTTCAATCAAAGACGCAAGATGTTGCGCGTGTCGCTGCGTCAGCTGCTGCCGGCCGACTCTGCACTGCTGTCACAGGAAATACCACATCCCATGCTTACGCAGCGTCCGGAGCAACTCAGCGTCCGGGAGTTTGTGGAACTGACCAACCTGGTGCAGGAGGCCTTGTAGAGGAACAACTGAACGGACCCATGAATACAAAACAAGAAAAATACGAACAACTCTGTGCTCAGGTGACAAGTCTGGCAGAAGGAGTGGAAAATGAAGCCGGCGTGCTGGCCAACGTGTCAGCTGCCATGAAAGAGATGTTTCCCGAGGAATATTTCTGGGTAGGTTTCTATCTGGTAAAAGATGTCGCAGGACGGGACGAAAAACGTGAAGAACAACTGCAACTGGGACCATTCCAAGGACCGGTGGCCTGTTATACGATACCCTATGGCAGAGGCGTCTGCGGAACGGCATGGGCAGAGCGCCGCACCCTTGTGGTGCCCGACGTGGAAGCCTTTCCCGGACATATCGCCTGCAGCTCACTGAGCCGCTCTGAGATTGTCGTTCCCATTTTCGGGGGCGATGGCAACGTGGCGGCAGTTATCGACATTGACAGCACGGAGCTGGCAACATTCGATGATACAGATGCTCTCTATCTTGAAAAGATTGCAAAAATTTTGGCAGAAGAGTTGCATTATTAAAAGATAATGACTATTTTTGTAGATGGATAGACATTAAATTTAATAATATAATATGATAGACGTAAAAGAAACATTAGCCGGTGCTGAGGAGCGCATGGAGATGGCAGCGATGTTCCTGGAGGAGTCGCTCAATCGCATTCGTGCCGGACGTGCCAACGTCGCCATTCTGGACGGCGTGCGTGTGAATTCCTATGGTTCAATGGTTCCGTTGAATCAAGTTGCCAACGTGTCGTGCCCCGACGCACGCACCATCGCCATCAAGCCGTGGGACAAGAAGGCTATCCGCGACATAGAAAAAGCCATCATGGACAGTGATGTGGGCATCACTCCGGAAAACAATGGCGAGATGATTCGCCTGTCCCTTCCGCAGCCTACGGAGGAGCGTCGTCGCGACTTGGTGAAGCAGTGTAACAAGATTGGCGAGAAGGCAAAGGTGGAGGTTCGCAATGTGCGTGGCGAAATCAAGGACAAGCTCAAGAAGGCTATCAAGGACGGTCTGAGCGAGGACAACGAGAAAGATGCCGAGCTCGAACTGCAGAAGGTACACGACAAGTATATCAAGAAACTTGACGAGCTCCTGGAAGCCAAGAATAAGGAAATCATGACCGTTTAGTCAAAGCCAAGCATTGAAAGGTCTTGTCATTAAGAATACCGGCAGCTGGTACACCGTCTTGTTGGACGATGGCCAGACTGCCGATTATAAGATTAAGGGAAACTTCCGCCTGAAGGGAATCCGTAGCACCAATCCTGTTGCGGTTGGTGACCGTGTGACCATAGCCGAAGGGTGGATAACAGCGATAGAGGACCGTCGGAATTATATCATCCGTAAGTCGTCCAACCTCTCCAAGCAAAGTCACATCATTGCCGCCAATGTCGATCAGGCTTTCCTCATTGTCACTGTCAACTATCCGGAAACCAGCACAACCTTCATAGACCGTTTCCTGGCTTCGGCTGAGGCCTATCGGGTTCCCGTGGTGCTGGTGTTCAACAAGCGCGACCTGCTCACAGAAGAGGAGTTGCACTATCAGGACATGATGATGCAACTCTATGACACCGTGGGCTACCATTGTGTCAGCGTCTCTGCCACAACGGGTCATGGCGTAGAGGAACTGAAGAAGCTGATGGGTGGCAAGATAACACTGTTCAGCGGACATAGCGGGGTGGGGAAGTCAACCCTCATTAACCGACTGGTGCCCGGTGTCTCTCTGCGAACGGCAGAGATTAGTGATGCTCACAACACAGGCATGCACACCACCACCTTCTCTGAGATGATAAGTCTCTCTCCTCAAGGAGATGGCTGCGAGGGATGGCTGATAGACACACCGGGCATTAAGGGCTTCGGCACCTTCGACATGGAACCGGAGGAGCTGACAAGCTATTTCAAAGAGATTTTCCACTTCTCTAAGGACTGCCGTTTCAGTAACTGCACCCACACTCACGAGCCGGGCTGCGCTGTACTGAAGGCTGTGGAGAATCACTATATCGCGGCCAGTCGCTACCAGTCGTATCTCTCCATGATGCAAGACAAGGATGAGAACAAATACAGGGAGGCATATTGAATACAGAGTATTAGAATCACTAAAAACAATCTTGTAAGATAAAAAGATGATGAAGAGAAATATTCTTGCTGCGGGACTGTTGCTGATAGGTGGCATGGCCATGGCACAAGTGAAGACAGAGGTCAAGAAGTTTAATCTTGTCGGGCCCTACGCAGTGAGCATGCCTCATGCCACAGATACCGTCAATGTGAAAGGAGAAAAGTTTGACGAAAACACACTATTGGACGCTGTGAGCCTGACGTCTCCTGTCAGTTCTATCTTTGACGGGATACTACTTCCTTCGCAAAGTGACAAGAAGAGTGTAGGGGTGTTGTCGTTCTATCTGAACAATACCGAGTATCTCAAGGCTCAAATAGAGGTGAAGGGTCCCAAGAACTACAAAGTCTTTGTTGACGGAAAGGAGCACGTCGGTGAACTGGCACTTGCTCCTGAACACCACACTATAGCCATCAAGTATCTAGCGGAAGCAGGATGTGGTGACACCTTGTCGGTTGTGATGGATGCCAAAAAATCGTTGATGGTAACCACCGACCCGAAACATCCCTACATGGTACACGACCTCACCGACGGACTGCGCGTGCGCGGTATCTCGCTATCGCCCGACGGCAGTCTGGCACAAGTGAGCTTCCAGAACACCCAGCGCGATGGCAGTAGCCAGTGGAGCTATGAGCTTCGTGATACCAAGACCGGACGTGTGGTTTCACAATTGGGCAAAAACTATGGATGGATGCCACGCACGGTGGCTCTTGTAGAAGAAACGTGGGAGAACGGACAGCGTATGCTGACCCGCATAGACCCTCTGACATGGCAACGTACACGACTTGCCACCCATCTCCCAAAGGGTGGTTATACCATCAGTCCAACAGAAGACTTTATCATCGTCTCTGTTCAGGAGGAAGGACCGACAGAGGATGCCGATGTCTTCGAGGTGGTGGAGATGGACGATCGCCAACCGGGGTGGCGTAACCGTAACTACCTCTGTCGCTACGATGTGGCCACAGGTCTTTGTCAGCGACTCACCTTCGGAAATAAGGGCGAGATGTTATGCGACATATCTCAGGATGGCAGGAAGCTGCTTATTGCCACTTCACACTCACGGTTGACCAAGCGCCCAACCACGGTGACAGACTATCTCTTGATGGATATGCAGACTATGAAGACCGATACTCTCTTTATCGATGCGGAATTTGTCGGAGGAGCTTATTTCTCGCCTGATGGTCGGCAGGTGCTCTTCACGGGAACGCCAGAGGCTTTCCAACGTGTGGGATGCCAGCTGCCGCCTGATGTCACCCCCAGCATGATAGAGACGGAACTCTTCCTCTACGATACAGCGACACGGAAAATCACTCCTCTGACCAAGGACTTCGACCCGTCGGTCAGCAATGTTGAATGGTCTGCTGCTGACGGGATGATCTATTTCTCGGCTGAAGACCGCGACTATGTGAACCTGTTCAGACTCAATCCGCAGACGGGCAAAATAGACAAATTGCCCGTCAGAGGCGACTATACCTATCGTTTCGATTTGGCAGCCCATGCACCGGTGCTCGGATATCTTTCCTATAAAACTTTGGAACCGGCCTCTGCCTATGTGTTGCCGCTTCAGAAAAAAGGGAAGGAAGTATGCTTCTTTGATGGCAAGACTGTCATAGGCGATGCCTTGCTGGGTACTTGTCAGGACTGGAACTATACCAACTCCAAGGGCGACACGGTATATGGACGACTCTATCTTCCCCACGATTTTGATGCTACGAAGAAATATCCTATGATAGTCTATTATTATGGTGGATGCTCCCCCACATCCCGGTATTTCGAGTCCCCCTATGCTCCGCAGTACTGGAACTCCTTAGGCTATGTGGCCTACATCGTGGAACCCAGTGGAGCCACGGGCTTTGGTCAGGAATGGGCCTCGCGCCATGTCAATACGGCTGGACAGGGACCTGCTGAAGATATCATAGAAGGGGTGAAGAAACTCTGTGATACCCACCCTTATATCAACAGGAAGAAAATTGGATGCATGGGTGCCAGCTATGGCGGATTCATGACACAATACCTTCAGACAAAGACCGACATCTTTGCTGCAGCCGTGAGTCATGCCGGAATCGCCAACCATACCAGCTACTGGGGCGAGGGCTATTGGGGCTACAACTACAGTGAAGTGAGTATGGCTAACAGTTATCCGTGGAGCCACCGTCAACTGTATGTGGATCAGTCGCCGCTGTTCAATGCTGACAAGATCCACACTCCCCTCCTGCTTCTCCATGGAACAGATGATACCAATGTGCCTATTGTGGAGAGCTTGCAAATGTTCACGGCCTTGAAACTGCTGGGACGAGACGTGGCTTTGGTAGAGGTGAAAGGAGAAAATCACCATATCCTCGACTACAAAAAAAAGGAAAAATGGCTGGCCACACAGATGGCTTGGTTCCAAAAGTGGTTGAAGGATGACCCCACATGGTGGGATGTCCTTTATCCGAAGAAGAACCTGTAATGCACAATGCTTAATGCTTAATTCATCATGTTTTTAAAAACTTTATTTAGAAAAAATGAAGAGCATGAATGCAGAAGATTTTAAAGACAAGCGCATAGCCGTGCTACTCTCTGGTGGTGTTGACAGTAGCGTGGTGGTCTATGAACTGGCACGCCTTGGTCTGCATCCCGACTGCTTCTATATCAAGATAGGACCGGAGGAACAGGAAGAGTGGGACTGTACCAGTGAGGAAGACCTGGAGATGGCGACGGCTGTGGCCCACCGCTATGGCTGTAGGCTTGAGGTTGTCGATTGTCACAAGGAATACTGGGAGCAGGTAACACGCTACACCATGGAAAAGGTGTGTGCAGGATTTACTCCTAATCCTGACGTTATGTGTAACCGACTCATCAAGTTTGGTGCCTTCCACGAGAAATGTGGACACGACTACGACCTGATTGCCACCGGACACTATGCTCAGACAGAATGGATTGATGGTCAGAAGTGGCTTTGCACCAGTCCTGATCCCGTAAAAGATCAGACAGATTTCCTGGCTCAAATCTATGACTGGCAGTTGCAGAAAGCTCTTTTCCCTATCGGACACTACATGAAAGACGAGGTGCGGGAGATTGCCCAACGTGAACATCTGGTCAACGCACGACGCAAGGACTCTCAAGGCATTTGCTTCCTGGGAAAAATTGACTACAACGAATATCTGCGTCGCTACTTAGGCGAACAGCAGGGTGACATCATAGAACTTGAAACAGGCAAACGCATAGGCGGTCATCTGGGACACTGGTTCCATACCATCGGACAGCGTAAGGGACTCGGATTGGGAGGCGGACCATGGTTTGTAGTAAAGAAGGATGTGGAAAATAATATCCTTTATGTCAGTCATGGCTATGACCCGCAAACGGCCTATAGCCAGCAGTTCCTTGTGCATGATGTTCACCTGCTGACACCCTGTAAGCTGCCAGATTCCGTCACCTTCAAGATTCGGCATACTCCGGAAATTCATCGTGCCCGACTGCAACAACTCGGTGACGGACGGATGATGGTATATGCCGAACAGCCTATCCATGGCGTGGCTCCTGGCCAGTTCTTTGTATTCTATGACGAACAACATCATCGTTGTTTCGGTTCCGCCGAGATAACCTTATAAAACAAAAACATGAGGCAATGAGTCAGTTTATCGATTATTTCTGTGCAAGAATGGAAAAGAACAGGAGCGGCAGACAACGACAAGAGATTCATTCATGCCCCGAACTCATGGATTGTATCCAGCAGGTGGGTTTTCTGCCATTACTGGAAAGTGGCATACAAGGTTTCTCTGCTGAGGCAGCCATGGCTGAGGAGTGTCGCTTTACCCAGTTTGACGATGGAACATGGGAATGGCCTCTTTGGCAATGGAAAGGTCCTGTTGTAACGGAAGGCAATTGCGTCTATGGGAAATTCTTCGCTGGCAAGGCCGGTTTCATCAGCAGGGCTTGGTGGCCCGATTTCTACAACTGGCGGCATAGTAAGAATCCGCCGTTGGAGGAAGGAAGCATTGAGGAGACCATCTTGATGACGCTACGGGAACATGGTAGCATGATCACAAGAGAGTTGCGAGCCGCCTGTGGCTTTACTGGTCCGAAGATGCGAGGGAAATTTGATGCCTATATCACCCGTCTGCAGATGGGGTGCCACATGATAACTGAGGACTTTGTCTATCCGCAAGACAAGCATGGACGGGAGTATGGTTTCGGGTGGTCGCTGCTGACAACGCCTGAGCAGCTACTTGGGCGCCAGGCTTGCCAATGTGAACGCACACCCGAAGATTCTTATCAACGCATGGCTGACCACCTTGCTCACCTGTTGCCCGATGCTACTGAGAAACAAATCAACAGACTCCTATTTTAGTCTTTTTATTTTACCAGGATCTTGTGGACGGTTCCATCACTGTTGCGAATGATATTGAGGCCTCGCTGAGGAACGGAAACTTGTCGGCCGTCAGTGGTGAAGAAGGCGGTGGGACGATTGGACACATGTTGTCGCTCAATGGTCTCAATGCCGTTGGGAACGTCTTTCATGATTTGTTCCTGCGTAACGGTGACAAAGGTCTGGGCATAGCCGTTGCCAGCGGAGTAGGATTCGTCTTCAAAGAGGATTCCTACATCACCGTTGGGTAGTTTTACCATGGTGGAGTAGGCTGCACCGCCCGGTTGTATATTCATCAGGTCTGTCCATGTCTTTCCTTCATCAAGGCTACGACTGAGTGTGAGGTTCTCTCGTGAGCCGGACTTGATGTAGGTGTGAAGCATGACGTTGGGCTTTCCTTCGGTCAGTCGGCTATAGACCAAAATATCCGCATTGCAGGCATTGCCTGAGATAGCGCTGTTGCGCCATTTGGTGCCCCAACTGGTGGCATCGGCACTGCCGGTATTGAATCCTCTGTTGCCACTTTGACGGACGGAAACAAGCAGCGTGCTGTCGTTCAGCTGCTCAAGTTTCGACTCGTCGCAGCCCGCATAGGCATTGGCTGGTCCTAAGGTCCAGGTGTCACCGTTGTCGGCAGAAGACAGAATATAGCATTGTGGCGTTCCATGATCTTCCTGAGTGAGACAGTTGGTGGTAAACATCACGGTTCCATCGAAGGTGGTCAAACCTTTTCCAGAAGAGATGAAGTTTCCGTAGAATCCCAATTCGTTGGTCTTGTTATTCACCAAGTCTGTGAAGTTGGAGGTGTAGAGCTGACGTGGTGCTGTCCAGGTCAATCCGTTGTCATCACTGGTGGAGATGGCAGCCCAGCGCATGCCGTTCCAGTACATGACAGAGCCTGCTGCCATGATACAGATGATTCGTCCTTCTTTTGTGCGTGCCAAGGCTGCATCGCCATAACCGTAGCTGCTCTGTGTGGAGCCATCTCCAGTGGCAATGATATTCTGTGCTGACCAGGTGTGTCCGCCGTCTTCGCTTCGACGAACGCTGACATCGATTTTATGTCCGCCAAGATCGGCATTGCTATTGTAGCGTCTGTCCATGGCAACCACGATGTTACCCTCTTTGTCGAGTATCATGGCCGGTATGCGGTAGAAGCGGCAATTGTCAGTGGTAGGAACAAAGACCAGACTTTGTGTGGCAAAGATTTTGGCGCTACCTGCAGGACTTCCAACGGCTCCCATATACAGTTGCTTGGCGTTGTCGTTGTCGGTATATTTGATGTAGCGCAGCAAGGCATCGAGGGAAGAGCCTATGGCTGCGTCATCCTTGACGGAGACTGTCAGCCAAAGATAGTTCATGCCAGGTTGGAGTTGGTAGGATGTTATTGGCAGGTTGATCATGTTGCCGGTGAACTCTGTCGTTTTGCCCAGCAGGACAGGGTTGGCATCGGCATAGAACTCTGGATTATTGGTCTGATAGATGGCTACGGCATCAATGTTTTGACGCGTAGTACCCAGTAGTGAGAGGTCAATTTCGGTAATCTTTGTGTCGGTATTGGTGAATCCCATCATACCGATTCTCATCAGTACGTCTTTCTTATTGCCTCGTCCGGTTGTCTGATAACCCTGAGTAAGCTTTACCTCTTCCAGCATCAGACCAGATGATGCTTCCTCTATCTGTTGGGTGATGGCAGCGGTTATGGCGGCTTTGTCGTTCAGAAAGAAGGGTACGCCTTCATCACCTTCGGCATAATAGGAGATAACTGGTCCGTCGAAGGTGTTGCTGATAGAGAGATAGGTGTTGTCGGCAGCCGTTCGGAAGGTAAAGGTCTTCTCATCGAGCTTGCTCACGCGGATGGCGACTTTATTGGGGGTGAAGGTCCAGCTCTTACCTCCTTTGAGGGTGTGATAGGTACCGCTGACGGTAGGTTCGATGAAGCGTTGACGTCCTACATTATATATATAATAGGTGTCTTCCTCACCCGTGGGAATAAATACCCAGCGATGGTGAGCATCATCGGCTTCTCCTGCGTTGGTGGTTCCGGTGGACCAGACAAACTCCGCCGACTGTTTGGGACTGGAGTAGAGCTCACCGCGTCCGTTGGTGTTGATAATCTTGTAGGAAAAGCCTTCGATTATTTCTGATTCATATCCAGGTTCGGCAGTGATGGTTTTTGCTTCAGTATCAATGCCGAAACTCCAGCTGCCGGTGACACCCGTTATGGAGAAGTTGGCTTTGGTAGGTATAGTGCCTTTGGTAAAGAAGAAAGTTCCACCGTTATAGACGGTCTTGATACCTTTCAGTTGGGCATTGGTACAGGTGACACGAGGATTGTTGATCACTTCACCAGCTGCAGTGGCATGGTTGATAATGACAGTCCATTCGTCCAACACTTCTTCGGTGTTTACGGCGCTGATGGCATAACGCACATTGCTGGCTGCTGCTGCCTTTCCCCAGATGTGTTCCATGTTGGCGAAGTATGTCCAGTAGCTGGCAAAGCGGAAGCCGTTGGCATCATGTGTGATGGAGATATTCACCGGTGAAACAGAGGCACAGGCGTTGGCATTCATGTAATGACCATTGGCTGAACGCACCCTCAGGTTGGTACCGCTACGTTCTATGCGCACAAAATAGGTGGCATCATCGTCAGTGGGTTCTGCTGCAGACTGCTGCACAAATAGTGGGTAGCTGTTGGAGGCATTCTGTCGATATTCCGTATTTCGGTTCATGATATAGCGTCCGGCATAGTCGGAACTGGTAAAATGAATTCTGTACCAGCCTGTTTGCAGGTCGGTAGTGGAGGTTATCTCTCCGTAGCTTTTAGATGCTGTTACCAGTAAGGTGACGAGTATGGATAAGGTCAGTAGTAGTCTTTTTTTCATGTTCTTAGATATTCTTAGATATTATGAAGCCGCAGATGTTTTGACCAACGGTCGAAAAACACGCTGCGGCTTCTGTTCTTTAGTCTTCTGCTGGTGAGAAGTCGTCTTTGCCTACTCCGCAAACCGGGCAAACCCAGTCTTCGGGAATGTCTTCAAATGCAGTGCCTGCAGCGATGCCACTTTCAGGGTCGCCAATCTCGGGATCATAGACGTATCCACATACGTCGCAAACAAACTTTTTCATACAGTTTTGGTTTTAGGTAAATAATTAATTTATAACTGGTCACTTTTCTTTTCAAAGTTTTCCCTGCTCGCCCAGATAGCTATCCTTGAACCCTAAGAAGTAGAGCACACCATCGAGTCCAATGGTATTGATGCTCTGCTTGGCATTGGCCACGACACGCGGTTTGGCATGGAAGGCGATGCCCAGTCCTGCTTCGGAGAGCATGGGGAGGTCGTTGGCTCCGTCGCCCACGGCGATAGTTTGTGCCAAGTTGACTTTCTCCACCTGTGCGATGAGTTTAAGTAGCTCGGCCTTTCGATGTCCGTCAACGATTTCACCGACAAAGCGTCCGGTGAGTTTCCCGTCCTCGTCAATCTCCAGTTCGTTGGCATAGACATAGTCGATGCCGAATTTGCGTTGCAGATATTCGCCAAAGTAGGTAAATCCACCGGAGAGGATAGCAATCTTATAGCCGCAGCGTTTCAGCACAGACATGAGGCGCTCGGCTCCCTCGGTGATGGGCAGGTTTTCTGCAATATCCTGCATGACGCTGACATCGAGCCCCTTTAGCAGCGCCACACGCTCGGTGAAGCTCTCTTTGAAGTCTATCTCACCCCTCATGGCTCGCTCAGTAATAGCTTTCACCTTGTCGCCAACACCGGCTCGTATGGCCAGTTCGTCGATACATTCCGTTTGAATGAGTGTGGAGTCCATATCAAAGCAGATGAGTCGGCGCATGCGTCGGAACATGTCATCTCGCTGGAAGGAGAAGTCCATGTCCATCTCAGAGGACAATTTCATCAGGTCTGCTTGCATCTGTGCTCGGTTCTCAGGTGTTCCTCGCAGAGAGAACTCTATGCAGGCGCGGACGTTGCGAGAGGGGTTCTTGATGCTCATGCGACCTGTGAGTCGCAGGATGGAGTCGATGTTCAACCCCTGTCGGGTAATGACGGTTGTGGCGGCTTCTATCTGTCGGGCAGAGAGAGTGCGGCCGATGACGGTCAAGATGTAGCGATGTTTGCCTTGGCGTCCCACCCAGGCTTCGTATTCCTCGTCGGTGATGGGCGCAAAGCCGATGTTTACTCCCAGCTCCGTGGCTTTGAAGAGCAGTTCCTTCATGACCTGTCCGGAATGCATCTCATCGATACGGATGAGTATGCCCAGTGACAGGGTGGCATGGATGTCGGCCTGGCCAATATCGAGAATCTGTGCGTTGTATCGTGCCAGAATCCCCATAATCGAAGCTGTCAGTCCCGGCCGGTCCTGTCCTGTGATGCGGATGAGTATCTGTTCTTCCTTATTGTTCATTGGATCCATATATCAGGTTCTTGCTCTGTATGTGTCAGATAGGCATGCTGGTTCACTCTGCGGAATTTTTCAGCCTGCTCCAGCAGATGATTGAATCGTTCTATCCTGTCGGTCTTCATCTTACCAGTGGCCATCAGCTTTTTGTTGTATTTCACCCAGCTTAGCATGGTGTGCTCTTCCAACCGGTGTTTCGATGGACGGCGGCGGTATTTTGCCATATAGTCCATGACTTCTTTGTATTTCAGGTTCCAGTTGTGGTCTTGCAGGCTTGGTCTCGGATTGATGTATCTAAGCAGCTCGTTCCATTTCTGGGAGAAGTCGCTAATGGAGGGAAAGAGCAGGTTTGCCCCCTCCCGGGTGAGAACTTCATCGGGCAGGGGACCACTGTTGATGGCAACAGTGAAGATGTGGGCTGCCACACCGGCACGAATGCCTAATGGTGCGTTCTCTACGACGATGGCTTCCCATGGCTTCAAGCCTCCGGCCTTCTCCAGTCCTTTCAGATATGGGTCGGGAGCGGGCTTCCCTTTTTCAACGTCGTAGGCTGTGACAACCTTCTTCGGCGAGAGAAAAACCTCGAAGTCGTTGACGAGTCGTTGGATGAGTGGACGCTGTCCGCTACCTGTAACGACAATAACTTGCATGCCGGCCTTAACCATCTTTTCCATTAGTTGGATGGTACCAGGAAAGATAGGAGCTTCTGCCATGTCGTGGAAGATGCGGGTTTTTACATCGTACATGTGTTGAGCCTCTTCCAACGTGATATCTTCTCCTTTTTGTTTCTTGACCATCAGCCGAATGGTGTCTATTCCCCTGGCACCCTCTGTGGCATAGGCATCGGCGGCCGTCATCTCGATGTTGAATTCCGCCATGGACCGTTGCCATGCTATGGCATGATTGGGCATGCTGTCGTAAAGCACGCCGTCCATGTCAAAGAGTACGGCTTTCGGGGCGAATGTCTCGAAGCCGTTCTCTTGTAGGTACTGGGTGATTGCTTCTTGCATGGCCAACCTCTTGTTATTTCTCTTTGGCCAGACGCTCCTGAATGGCTTTGCTTTCAGCCTCGTATCCTGGCTTGTTGAGCAGTGCGAACATGTTCTTCTTGTAGGCTTCTACACCCGGCTGATTGAAGGGGTTCACGCCCAGCACGTTGCCACTGATGCCGCAGCCAATCTCAAAGAAATAGATGAGCTGACCGACATAATACTCGTTGAGCTCGGGCACGGAGATGCGGATGTTGGGGACACCGCCGTCAACGTGAGCCAGACGAGTGCCAAGTTCAGCCATCTTGTTGACTTCGTCAACGCGTTTGCCAGCAAGGAAGTTCAGTCCGTCCAGATTTTCCTCGTCTTCAGGGAAGAGCATCTTCTTGTTGGGCTGCTCAATACTGATGACGGTCTCGAAGATGGTGCGTTCTCCGTCCTGAATCCACTGTCCCATGGAGTGGAGGTCAGTTGTAAAGTCGCAACTGGCGGGGAATATTCCTTTCTGGTCTTTACCCTCCGACTCTCCGTAGAGTTGTTTCCACCACTCAGCGATGAAGTGGAGTTTGGGCTGGTAGTTGACCATAATCTCAATCTTCTTGCCACTTTGGTAGAGGCCATTGCGAACAGCGGCATACTGTGCGGCAAGGTTCTGTTCAAAAGGAATGTCTTTGCCACAAGCTTTCTCCATGTCGGCGGCTCCCTGGACGAGGGCCTTGATGTCGAAGCCGGCGCAGGCTATGGGAAGCAGCCCCACAGGGGTAAGCACAGAGAAACGACCACCGACGTTGTCGGGGATGATGAAACTCTTGTAGCCTTCCTTGTCAGCGCAGGTGCGGGCTGCACCACGCTTTGCATCAGTCACAGCAACGATGACCTGCTTGGCTTCTTCCTTGCCACGCTGGGCCTCGCACTGCTTCTTCAGCAAACGGAAGGTAAGGGCCGTCTCTGTCGTTGTACCACTTTTGGAGATGTTGATAACGCCAAATTTCTTTCCTTTCAGGTAGTCAGTGAGTTCGGCCAGATAGTCTTCGCCGATATTGTTTCCTGCAAAGAGAATCGTGGGATTCTTCTTGTCTTGCACGAGCCAGGCAAAGCTGTTGCCTAAAGCTTCGATGACGGCGCGGGCACCCAGGTAGCTTCCGCCGATGCCGGCAACCACCACTACTTCACACTTCTCGCGCAGGGTGTTGGCCACCGTCTGAACCTCATCAAGAAATGCCGGCGTGATGCTGCTGGGCAGGTGTAGCCAGCCAAGGAAATCGTTTCCGGGGCAGGTCCCGGCTTCCAATGCAGCCTGTGCCTCTTCTACTTTGGGTTGAAATGCCTTTACTGCGCCTTCACCGAGGAAGCATGCAGCCTTCGTGATGTCAAGTTGAATACTTTTCATTTTTCTGTTTTTTCTTTATATTTGGATGTTTTGTACTTTATGGCTGCAAAGGTACAAATTTTTTTAAGAAGACAAGAAGGAAAGAAGACAAGAAGGAAAAAAAGTTTTTTAAAAGAAGACAAGAAGTCAGGGAGTCAAGGAGTCAAGGAGACAGGCACAAAGAATGGCGTGGCCACTCTTATGCACTAAACCTTAGGGGCGAGCCTAGGAAATTTGGAACCCCTACTATCTAATAAGAATGCTCCACGCCATAAGCGTGTGCATAGCATTATACAGATAGTTTGAGGATACCATTTCTTTGGCATTACCCTTGCTTCATCTTTCGACTATTCCAAATCAAGTTTCCTAGGCTTCTTCGGTTTAGTGCGAAATAAAAGCTAATGCATCATTGAAATCGGATTTCTCCCCGATTCGTTGCCATAATTACAAAAAACAATTCAATTTAAAGAGATTTCATGCAAAAAAATAAAAGGAAAAGCTGTGATATTCAAAAAAAAGCATTAAATTTGCCCACGAAATTATGAAAGGAAAAAGGATTATGGCAACACCAGTAAAGATTATCCCGACATTGCACGGAGAAGCTGCGAAAATCTTCTTAGAGCGTGCTGAAGAGCGTGAGCGCAACCCGCATCCGTCTCCCATCTATACTGAGAGTGAGAAGCAGGCTTATTACAAGATGCTGAAAGAATCAGGAATGCCTCTATGAACAATGACGAATTTCTGAGCAAATATGTTTTCAAGGAACTTACAGAAAATGTGCTCGCAGAGTGCGAGCATTTTTCTTGTGGTGTGGGTGACCTTGATGAATATTTCCAAAAGGATGTTATCGCATATAGTAAACGCTGGGTTAGCCGTTCCTATGTATTTTGCCCTAAAGCAAATCCCCGACAGATAGCATGTGCCTTTTCCGTATCCTATGACAGCCTGCGTATAACGGATTTGTCTAATCGTAAACAAGAAGAGTTTCGAGAGCAGAATGACCTCAGCGAGAAACGCCTGAAACGATATCCGGGTATTCTCATTGGCCGTTTGGCTGTTAACAAGGAAATGTCGCATCAAGGAATAGGTACTGCATTGATGAATTTTATTAAAATGTGGTTGGGACACGGTGGCAAGGCCGGTTGTCGCTTTTTGATAGTTGATGCCCGAAATTCAAAAGACACATTATCCTACTATGAGAAGAATGGTTTTGTTTATCTGTTCCCATCAGAAGAAATGGAGTCTATGAGAACACGCAAAGACAATGCGGTTGTACCACAGACTACACGCCTGATGTATTTTGACTTGAAGGACACTTCAGAATAAAAACATACTAAAAGAATGATGACGACTATCGTAATGGGAATGCCCGTGTGGACATGGGTGATATTTTATGTTTTGGTGCTATTCATGTTGTTCGCCGATTTGAAACTATTTGGGCGTAACGGACAGCATGAGGTCAACGTGAAGGAAGCCCTCACAATGACAGGCGTCTGGATTGGCGTCTCCCTGCTATTCTGCCTGGGCATCTATTTGTTCTATCCGGTTGAACCGCATGAGAAAGCCATGGAGTTTCTGGCAGGCTACCTCATCGAGAAGTCCCTGTCTATGGACAATCTTTTTGTCTTCCTGATGTTATTTTCTTTTTTCGGCATTGAGCGTAAGTACCAGCATGAGGTGCTCTTTTGGGGAATTTTCGGAGCACTTGTTTTGCGAAGCATCTTTATCTTTGCCGGTGCAGCCATGGTTGAACGCTTTGAATGGGTGTTGGGTTTGTTTGGCCTGTTCCTGTTATATACGGGAGGAAAGATGTTTGCTCCGGAAGGTAAGGGTGAGGCCGATCCTTCACAGAACATCATAGTCAAATGGTTTCGGAAAGTCTTCCCTGTCAGCAAACAGTTGGAAGGCGACAAGTTCTTCATTCGGAAAAACGGTGTTCTGATGGCAACCCCATTATTTGTGGCCTTGCTGGTCATTGAGACTACAGATGTTGCTTTCGCCGTTGACTCCATACCTGCGGTGTTCTCTGTGTCACGCGACCCTTTCATTGTGCTGACGAGCAATATCTTTGCCATACTGGGCTTGCGAGCTCTGTATTTTGCGCTGGCAGCTGTGGCTCAGTATTTCAAGTATCTGAAATATGGATTGGGTGTCATCCTGATTTTCGTTGGCGTGAAGATGTTGCTGGGTATGAATGAGTACGTCAATGAATTGGCAGCCCTTGGCGGCATGCAGTTGAATATGCCGCATGTGGAGGTTTCGACAACCTTCAGCCTTGCTTTCATTTTTGGCGTGCTGTCGTTGTCGATGTTGGGGTCTTATCTGAAAACTCACAAATAAGGAGAACGAAGTCCAGAAGGTCTTTAGGTTAGTTTACCGGAAGCTGTCTGTCAGTAGTTTGATTTCAATCTGTGGCGAGATGCGTTCATACAAAATGTTATAGACCGCATCCAGGATGGGCATGTTCACATGCATGTGGCGATTGATTTCCTTCATACATTTCACGCCGAAGTAGCCTTCGGCAATCATTTCCATTTCTATCTGTGCCGATTTTACGCTATAGCCTTTGCCTATCATGGTGCCAAAGGTGCGGTTGCGGGAGAAGTTGGAGTAGCCGGTGACAAGCAGATCGCCCAAATACACCGAGTCATAGATGTTGCGGTCGATGGGGTGGATGGCCGTCATGAAGCGTGACATCTCCTGCAAAGCGTTTGAGATGAGCACTGCCAAAAAGTTGTCTCCATATTTCAGTCCTGAACAGATACCGGCAGCAATGGCATAGACGTTCTTCAGCACGGATGAATATTCGATGCCAATGACGTCGCTTGACGTCTTGGTCTTGATGTAATCGGAGGTAAGCACATCTGTGAAGGCTTGCGCCTTTTCAAGGTCGGAACATCCCACGGTGAGGTAGCTGAGTCTTTCCAAAGCCACTTCCTCAGCGTGGGATGGTCCACCGATACAAGCCAGATTATCGTAAGGAACATCGTAAATCTGGTGAAAATATTCGGAGCAGGAAAGATTTTCATCGGGCACAATACCCTTGATGGCTGTGACAATAAACTTGTCGCGCAGTCGGGTTTTCAGTTTTTTCAGGTGATTCTTCAGGTAGGGCGAGGGGGTGACAAACACCAGTGTGTCATAAGCCTGAGCAATCTTGTTCAGATCTGACGAGAAGAAAATCTCGCTGGTGTCGAAGTGTACACTCATCAGATAGGAGGGGTTGTGCCCCAGTCGGCGGAAGTCATCTATCTGGTTGTCCCTACGCATATACCATCCAATGTGATGAGTGTGGCTCACCACAATCTTGGCAATGGCCGTTGCCCACGAGCCGCCACCAATGATGGCTATCTTTCCGCAGTTTTGCATTATTGTGCTTTGTCAATCCAAGCCTGCACCTCGTCAAGAGACGGACGCTCATATCCAAGCTTGTATTTTTTATTGATTTCACCAATTTTCTGCTGCAGGCCTTGAGCTTTCTCCTTGGCAATGTCGCTGATGAGGTTAAAGCCGGCCTTACGCATGACATAGGCCCAATTCTCTGATACACCAATCTCGGACCATTCGGCGATGGTGCTTTGTGGAATCTTCTTCTCGGGCTTCATCTGCGGGAACAGCATCACCTCGCCAATGGCAAACTTTCCTGTCAGCAGCATCACCAGTCGGTCGATGCCGATGCCAATGCCGAAGGTTGGTGGCATCCCATATTGCAGGGCACGCAAGAAATCGTGGTCGATGATCATGGCCTCATCGTCACCTTTGTCGGCTAGTTTCATCTGCTCGATGAAGCGTTCTTCCTGGTCGATGGGGTCGTTCAGTTCCGAGTAGGCATTGGCCAGCTCCTTTCCGTTCACCATCAGTTCGAAGCGCTCGGTCAGTCCAGGCTTGGAGCGGTGCATCTTGGTCAGTGGTGACATCTCCACGGGGTAGTCGGTGATGAAGGTAGGCTGAATGAAGGTTCCTTCGCAGAACTCGCCGAACAGTTCGTCGATGAGTTTCCCTTTACCCATGGTCTCATCTACCTCCATGCCTTTCTCTTTGCAGAAGGCTCTGATTTCTTCTTCGGTCTTTCCGTCGCAGTCGAATCCTGTTTTCTCTTTGATGGCATCCAGTATGGGCAGACGGCGGAAGGGTGCTTTGAAAGAAATCACCTTGCCGTCTATTTCTACCTCGGGCTTACCGTTCACGGCCGTGCAAATCTGCTCCAGCATGTTCTCTGTGAAGGTCATACCCCAGAGCAGGTCTTTATAGCTTACATAGAGCTCCATGCAGGTGAACTCCGGGTTATGGGTTTTGTCCATACCTTCGTTTCGGAAGTTCTTGCCCATCTCATAGACACCCTCGAAGCCGCCCACGATGAGTCGTTTCAGGTACAACTCTGTAGCGATGCGCATATACATGTCTTGGTTCAGTGCGTTGAAATGCGTGATGAACGGACGTGCAGAAGCACCACCGGCAATGTTTTGCAGGATGGGAGTGTCAACTTCCGTGTAGCCGGCTTCGTCAAGGATGTGGCGAATGGTGCGAATGATGGTGGCGCGTTTGAGGAAAGTGTCTTTCACGCCCGCGTTCACCACCAGATCGACATAGCGCTGACGATATCTGAGTTCCGGGTCATCGAAGGAGTCATATACTTTGCCGTCGGCATCGGTCTTCACTACCGGCAGCGGTTTCAGGCTTTTGCTCAGCAAGGTCATCTCGAGCACATGAACACTGATTTCACCAGTCTTGGTGCGGAATACATATCCCTTCACGCCGATAAAGTCACCCAGGTCGAGCAATTTTTTGAACACTACGTTGTAGAGGTCTTTGTTCTCGCCTGGACAGATGGCATCGCGCTGCACATAGATCTGAATGCGCCCCTTGGAGTCTTGCAGCTTGGCAAAACCGGCCTTGCCCATGACACTTTTACTCATCATGCGTCCGGCAATGCTGACAATAGGACTGTTCTCCGGTGTGGCGGTTTCGCGTATGTCGTTTCCTTCTTCATCCTTGCCGATGACAGGCAGGTCTTTGAAGTTTTCGATGATGTCTGTGCTCCATGCTGTTACGGGGTATTCTGCTGCTGGATAGGGGTCGATGCCCATGTTGCGCAGTTCCTGAAGGCTTTGGCGGCGGCCAATTTCCTGTTCACTTAGCTCTAAAATATTCATAAATGTGTAAATAGTACTTATAAGTGGTTGCAAAGTTACTAATATTTTTTGAAAACGCTTCAAACGCGTGCCGAATTTTGATAAGATAATTTACACAATAATCATCCACAAACAGCTTTTGCCGCAAACCAGAGCACGGGTACGAGCAGCGCGGGCAGCAGGTTCAGTGTTTTGCAGTCTTTGAGTTGCAGCAAGGCGAGCCCTGAGCCTGTGATGAGCATGCCGCCCACAATGAGCAGTTCGGCCATGAGTTGGTTGCTCACGGCTTCGCTCGAAAGCCATGCCACCAGGTAGAACAACCCTTGCCAGCAGAACAGCACCGGGGCGGCAAGCACCATGCCCATGCCATAAGTGGAAGCAAAGATGGTGGCCGAAACAAAGTCGAGCGTGGCATTGGTATAGAGGAAGGTGTTGTCGCCCTGCAGGGCGCTGATAACCGGTCCGAGCATAGAGAGTGGACCTATGCAGTAGAGCAGGATAGCCGTTGCCAGTCCGTCGGCCAGTCGGTTATCCGTTAGTTTTTCGTTATCGTGGCCGGCTTGTTGCTTCTTCCGTTTGTTTTGTTGCCGGTCTATCAGGCGGTGAAAGCGTCCGTCAATGTCGAGCCATGTTCCCGTTACTCCCCCCACTGCAATGGCAATGATAAAGAGCACGGGGTATTGGCTTTTGGGAAAGTTCTGTATGCAGGCGTTCAGCCCTATGGCGAGCGAAGCCAGTCCGAGTCCGGTGTAGAGCACCTGCCGGTATTTTTCTTTGATGCCCCGGTGCAGCACGCTGCCGAGAATGGTTCCTGCAACAATGGTGCAGGTGTTAACGATGGTTCCTATCATTTCGCAAGTTCAGTTTTTGTTTATTTCTTCTTGGGCATTTTCTGGAACTTGTAGCTGAGTGTGAGCATGGCATACCGTGGCAGGCAGTTGTTCCAGGTTTCTGTTCGTCCCTGTGCGTTCACGGCATACTGCGTGCTGGAAATCTGGTGCAGCAGGTCGAAGGCCATGAGCTTCAGGGTGAGTTTTTCCTTGAGTAGAGATTTCGAGACCAGTGCGTTCCACACCAGGTCATCGGTGTTCATCTCTGCCATGTTGTAGCCTCGGCGTGAGAACATCGTGATGTCTGTTGCCACAGTGAGTTTCACGAGGGGTATAGTGTAGGTGGCGTTCATGCCATATTTGTAGTCCCACGCGCTGATGCGCTGAAAGTTTTCGCGCGAGCTGGTGGAGCGTTGCCAGTTGGCGCTTCCGTTGATGCCCAGGGTAAGCTCGTCTATCTGGTATTCCAGCGAGAGGCTTCCCTTGGGGCTCCAGGTGTCCACGCGGCTCAGTTTTGTTTCCTCTATCGATTCGGTGATGTCGAAGTCCACGCTGTGTGCAAAGTCGGTTTCTATGTCTGCTTGCAGTCGTAGCCGCTTCATCTTGTCAATAGGTCGCGAATAGTTCAGGTTCAGAGAGGCATTCCAGTTTCCGTCAACATTGTCCTGCATATAGGTGTATTTTCCCGTTTGAGGTTCGTAGCAGGTGCGTGTTCCCGTGGCGTTTCGCACCACAGAGATAGATCCCCCTAAGTTGATAATTCGCCCTATGGAGTCGTTCTTGAAGGTGATGTGTATTCTTCCCGTGTGGGTGTGGCGGTTTTT
>CAMNOK010000025.1 GCA_946546825.1 uncultured bacterium | reverse complement strand
GACCGACTACTTAGCCCCCAAGTGACCGACTACTTAGCCCTTAAGCGATTGTCCTTTCAAACTCAACTGACGAGTACCTGTGTCGTAAAGCCAATCAACCCGCAACTGAAATTTGGAGGTTTCAAAAAATAATTGTACATTTGCAACCTCAAGTCTTAAATCATTCAATCAAATTTCTTAAAACCAACCATCAGATGAAAAGATTGTTGCTGATATCCTGCCTGTTAGGTGTTGCCCTCGTTTCTTTGGCTCAGACCTATGACTTCGACCTTACCCAACCCCAGCCCCTTTACAGTGAGGGTAGGGGGTATGGCTTCGATTTTGTTGAATACTCCCATGTAGCCGATGCTCAGTTGAAGAGCCGCCAGCCGAAACCCTTCTATTTTGCCGTGAAGGTGCCCGACGGCAACTATCGTGTCACGGTGACCCTTGGGTCTCGCTACCGCGCAGCTGAGACTGTTGTCAGGGCGGAGAGCCGCCGCTTGTTTGCCGAACCCGTGAAGACAGCCCGAAAGGAGATGAAGACGCTGACTTTTGTCGTCAACAAGCGTTCGCCCTATATCAACGAGCGGCAGAGTATTCGTATCAAGGACCGTGAGCGGGGCTATGTGAATTGGGATGACCGGCTGACACTGGAATTCAATGGCGCAGCCCCAGCCGTGAGCCGCATCTGCGTGGAGCCAGACACCACTGCTGTCACCCTTTATCTATGCGGTAACTCCACGGTGGTGGATCAAGAGTATGAACCCTGGTCTTCCTGGGGACAGATGGTGACCCGGTGGTTTGATGACAAGGTCTGTGTGGCCAACTATGCTGAGAGTGGTCTGACCGCCACCAGCTTTCTTGCCCAAAACCGCTTTGAGAAGATTCTTGCTACGTTGAAGAAGGGCGACTTTGTGTTTTGTGAGTTCGGCCACAACGACCAGAAAGAGCGTGGAGCCGGTTCTGGAGCCTATTACAACTTTGCTTTCGCTCTGAAGAAACTTGTTGACGGAGCCCGTAGCAAGGGTGCTACGGTGGTCTTTGTCACCCCCACGCAGCGTCGTGCCTTCGACAAGGAGCAGCGTCACATCATGGAGACCCATGGCGACTACCCCGACGCCATGCGAGAAGTGGCCCGTCGTGAGCATGTGCCTGTCATCGAGTTGCACGATATGACCCGCACCTTCTTTGAAACTCTTGGCTATGAAAACAGCAAACGCGCCTTGGTGCACTACCCGGCAGAAACCTTCCCCGGACAGGGAGGAGCCTTGGCAGACAACACCCATTTCAATCCTTATGGTGCTTACGAGGTGGCCAAGATGGTTGTCATGGGCATGAAGCAAGCCCATCTGTCTGTCGTTGCAAACCTTCGTGACGACTGGCAGGATTTTTCCCCCGCAGTCCCCGACAGTTTTGAGGATTTCTTCTGGCCCAATTCAGTGTTCTTTGAGAACAAGAAGCCCGACGGCAATTGATAAAAAACTGTGAAACGCTTGTAGGGTTAGAAAATAATTTTTATCTTTGCAACTTCAATGAATATCAAATCAAACAACTAAAATAGCAACATGAAACACTTTTTCCTGACAGCCCTCCTGCTGTCGGTCGTGACGCTCACATGCCATGCACAGCGCAAGACCGACCAGCTCAGCCGTGGGCTTGTGGCCGTTCCCGCTACAACGGGCGGTACGTTGGTGAGTTGGCGTATCCTCGGTGAAGAGTACTACGATACCGAGTATAACGTCTATCGCAATGGCACAAAACTGAATGCAACGCCTTTGAAGGTCTCAACTTACGTCGATTCGAGTACCGACAACAATGCACGGTATCAGGTGGAAGCAATTGTACGTGGAGTCGCCCAGCCCCTTTCGCCAGAAGTCAAGCGTTGGGCCAATGGCTATTTCGATATTATGGTATCGCCGGTAGTCGATCGTGAAGGCAACGATGTGACCGGAGAATATTTTCTCAACGATGTCTCTTTGGCTGATGTCAACGGCGACGGTGTCGTGGAGTTTATTGTCAAGCGCAACTATGGTGGTGACATCCTGAACGCTGCCAATAAGACTAAGTTCCATCATTTGGAATGTTACACCCTGAGCGGTGAGCGTCTGTGGTGGATAGACTGCGGGCCGAATCTGATGGCCGGTCCTGATGAGCAGTGGGACATCGTCGGGTTCGACTGGGACCAAGACGGTAAGGCCGAACTGGTGATGCGTGGCGCTGACAACATGATACTGCACCTACACGACGGCACAACCCTGAACATCGGCAACATGAACTACTATGCTCCTCGTGATGAATATACCCATCAGGGAGCAGAATATTTGCTTTATATGGAGGGCGAAACGTGTCGTCCCTATGCCTGGAACGGCTCGGGCAACAGCTTTACTCCGATGGCCTACCCGCTGCCTCGTTTTGAGGCTGGTGAGGCTGCCAATCCCCTGAATGCCACGTCTGCAGAATATGAGGCTGCGTGGGGCAAGGCTGATACCGGCCACCGCTCATCGAAGCACTACTTCGGCGCACCCTTCCTCGACGGCCGTAAGGCCAGCATTTTCCTTGGACGCGGATGTTACACCCGCCACAAGATGTGTGCCTTTGACGTTGATCCTCTTACACACGCTTTGACACAAGTGTGGCGTTGGGACAACAACAGCGGATGGAGCAGTCCCTGGTTTGGCAATGGTTTCCACAACTTCCAGATTGCCGATGTCGATTGGGACGGACGTGATGAGATTGTGTTCGGTTCTATGGTCATTGACGATAACGGAACTGGACTCTGTACCACAGGAAACGGTCACGGTGATGCACAGCACTGTTCAGACCTCGATCCCTATCGTCACGGACAGGAGCAGTTTACCTGTAACGAGGATGAACCTGCCTGTACCTACTACAATGCCACCACTGGTCAGATCTATTACCGTCTGAAGTCAACTTCTGATGACGGTCGCGCCCTATGCGGCAACTTCTCCAACAGCTTCCCAGGCAGCCTGGGCCGCACCACACAGAGTGGACTTGTCTCCACTGTTGCCGACAAGGTGATCCAGGGCGGTCCTGCAACAGGAGGTACCAATGATGCTCTATACTGGAGCCATCTCAATCAGCGCATCTACTGGGATGGTGACCTGCTCGACGAGGTGATGGACTCTCCGGGGTCTGAAGCTCGTGAAGCCGCTGTCTATAAGCCCGGTGGCGGACGTCTGTTTACTTCGACAAACTGCAACACCAACAACAGTTCTAAGAATAACCCGGGTGCTCTGGCCGACATCTTTGGTGACTGGCGTGAAGAACTTGTCATGAGAGCCGAGAACAACACCCGTCTTCGCATTTGTGTGTCAGGGTATCCTACAACCTATGGTCTTTACACCTTATGGCACGACCATCAGTATCGCAATGCCATGGTATGGCAGTCGATGGGCTACAACCAGCCGCCTCACAAGAGCTACTTTGTAGGAGAATTGGAGGGCATCACCATAGCGCCGCCACCCTTCACCATGACGGGTCGTACAGAGATTGCCAACGGTGGTACCATCTCTGCTGCCCATGCAGACCAGCATGTCATGGTTTGCGAGACCGGCAACACCACCATCCAGGTGGCAGATGGTGCTAATCCATATATCGCCACGTTCAATGTTCCTTCTCATGTGCAGGGTACCAACAGTCCGCTGCTCAATGGAAAGGCTGTCATCAACTACCAGTATTTTACCTGTGACGTCAAGGGTGGCGCTTTCACCGGCGACATGCGTCTGGTGAAGCAAGGAGACGGTATCCTGAACCTTCCGAAGGTTGATGAAGCCTACACCGGCTCTACCGATATCTGGGCAGGAACCGTGAACTTCGATGGTACCATGCGCCAATCCAAAGTTTGGATGAACCGTTTTGCAGAACTTAACTCCGACGGCGGCGAATTCAAGCAGCTGGAGATGAACTATGACGCTAAACTGCGTCCGGGACGTGCTGAGAATAAAGGTTCTGTTACCATCGCGGAAGACCTGAAGCTCGGCTTCGGTTCACGCATCATCTTCGATATCTACAACGATGGTTTCGCTGCTGACTTCGTGAAAGCAAAAAAACTCACCATAGAGGCCAAGGACTGGCAGTATGGACCGAAATATCTGACTCCTGTCTTCGAATTTGTCAGTCACAAGGGTTCTGGTGACGATTTTGCCCTGGGTCGCTACCTCATAGGCGAGTTTGAAAGCATAGAAGGCGATTTGAGCAAGATAACGATAGAAGGACTGGGTACGACCCACAAGACCACTCTCATCTATGAGGATGGTAAGCTGTATCTCGATATCGCCGGTGTGCGCGATGCTGGCACCGTGGTGTGGAATGGTCTCCAGAACAGTGTGTGGGACATGGCTTCCACCTCTAACTTCACCTCCGCAACAGATGAAAGCGTGACAGATGAGATTTTTGTTACAGGAGATAAGGTAATCTTCAACGACAACTCTACCAGACTTTCTGTTGACATCATTGGTGACATTGAGGCCGACTCCGTCATTGTCGATAACACCAAGTCATACGTCTTCGCCGGAAACGGCAAACTGGTGGGCAACACCACCCTCGTGAAGCGGGGTACAGGCACGTTGACCATCAAGGGTGACCATTCATATATCGGTGGTACCCGTCTTTCTGGCGGTAAGGTCATCATTACTTCTCTGGCCAACGAAAATCAGACAATGGGCGCCCTTGGCGGTGTAGTCACCAGTTCTCAGAAGTTTATCATAGAAAACGGTGCCACACTCAGTACAACGGCTGCCGTTAGCAACGGCTCTCCCATCATGATTTATGGCGAGGAGGGCGCTGTGATCAACAATTCTGCAGACTTTGTCGTCAACAAGCTGATATCCGGAACCAAACTCACTAAGAGCGGTGGGGGTTGGATGAAGCTGAATGTCAACAACCCGACCTTAGGACGTCTTGTCATCAATGGAGGTGTTGTTCAGTGTGTCAGCTGCTCTACTCCTGCCAAGGTCGTAGAGTTTGTCAGCGGAACACTTTCTGAGAATACAGGTTCCAGCTATGAGGTGAATGTTCCAGAAGGAGGTACGGGTATATGGAACACAGTTGATAACGCTACCTACACCAATAAAGTGACCGGTAGCGGAACGCTTACCCTCTATTGTAGTGAGATTAAGGGAAGCTCATGGTTTGCCACTCGCACTCAGCTGGCACAAAACTTCTCAGAGTTTAAGGGAACCATCAAGGCTACCGGACGTACGGATGACAGTGGTGCACGCTGGACGCTGAATACAGCCAGTGGTATGCCCCAAGGTACACTTGACATAGCAAGTGGATTGGAGGTCCAGAATACTGGCAAGACCTTTACTGTCGGCAAGCTTGCCGGAACAGGTAAACTTGGTGGCTATGCTTCCTTCTCGAGCAGTGGAGGTTCTGCTGCCAATACCTGGCAGGCTGGTAATGATGAAGACTTTACATGGGGCGGTACCGTGGTTGGCAACTCGCTCTTCAACAAACTCGGAACCGGAAAGATGACCGTCACGGGTAAGTGGACCAATACTGGTGCTGTTGCCGTGAAAGCCGGTGAGATGGTGCTACGCTCAGGTGCCCAACTCGGAACGGGGCTTCTCACGGTTGATGCCAATGGTACACTCTCGATGAGTACCGGTGCCAGCAATTTGTTCACCAACAGCAGCCTGTCTGTCAGAGGCATCCTGAAGTCGGCTACCAGCAACTCCGGCTATACCTCTTCTTCCAATATGAACGAAAAGAATATCACATTCTATTCTACTTCACGTTATGTCGTTGTGGCTCGCCAGTGTGCTACCAACTCTTCTAATGGATGTTCGTCTCTGAAGAATGTGGGCCGTCTGACCATGAACGGAACGATAGAGGTGCAACTCTATAACTCTCGTCTGGAAGCTGGTGACTCTATTCGTATCTGGGAAGCTTCAACGATGACAGGTACGCCTAAGTTTGACCTTCCTGATCTGGGTGATGGTCTGACCTGGGATACCAGTCGTATCAAAGAAGGTTTGCTCTTCGTGGTCAGCACATCGGGCATTCGTGGCCTGGAGGCTGGTGAACTTACAGAGCCTACCGATATCTATAATGTGCGCGGCCAGCTGATTCGTCGCAAGGCCACCACGCTGAAGGGGCTGCCTGCAGGCATCTACTTCCGTAAGGGAGAAAAGTTTGTCATCCAATAGACTAAGAGTCAGAATAATATGAAATATTTTTTATTGACGATTGCCTTCGTGCTGTCGGGCATGGCTTCGGCCAGTGCTCAGACAGCACGAACTTTTATTTTGCAGAATTCGGCCGACGGACAATCGACATTGACCTGTTATCTGCCGATGAATCCTACAGGCCGCGCTCTCATAGCTTGTCCTGGTGGTGGCTATTCACATTTGGCCATGGAACATGAGGGTACCGACTGGGCCGGGTTCTTCACCATGCGGGGCATTGCCTATTTCGTGTTGAAATATCGTATGCCTAATGGTGACCGAACCCTGCCTATGACCGATGCATACCATGCTATGCAGACTGTTCGCGACAGTGCTGAGGTGTGGGGCATCAATCCCTATGATGTGGGTATTATGGGCTCCTCGGCTGGCGGTCATCTGGCTGCCACGGTGAGCACGCATGCCCCCTTCGCTGTTCGTCCCAACTTCACGATATTGTTCTATCCGGTTATTTCTATGGATGACCGCGTGACTCATCGTGGGTCGGTAGATAACTTTTTAGGGAAAGACAAGGCCCAGGAAAATATCGTAAAGGACTTTTCCTGTGACAGAGCTGTCAGAAGACACCTCACCCCACCAGCCATCATTCTCACCTCTGGCGACGATCGGACTGTGAACCCGTTGACCAACGGCTTGTCTTATTACACGGCTATGCGCCGTGCAGGTAACAGTTGCGCCTTGCATGTCTATCCAACGGGAGGTCACGGTTGGGGATTCCGATCCACGTTTGCCTATCATGATGAGATGGCCGACGAACTGACGGCTTGGCTGCGACAGCTGCCAGCCCCACAAAAAGACGCTGTCAGAGTGGCCTGCATAGGAAATAGCATCACCGACGGTTCCGGCATTGACATGGCGGAAACTTTCGGCTATCCGGCACAGTTGCAGAAGCTGTTGGGAAAAGGCTATCAGGTAAGAAACTTCGGGGTGGGTGCTCGTACGATGCTCAATAAGGGCGATCATCCTTACATGCAGGAGATGGCATGGCGCGACGCACTGGCCTTTAATCCCGATGTTGCCATCATCAAACTTGGAACCAATGATTCCAAACCGGAGAACTGGCAGTTTGGAGCAGAGTTTGAGCAGGATATGCAGCAAATGATAGACTCGTTGAAAGCATTGTCCTCACGACCCCGTATATTCCTTTGTACGCCTATACCGGCATACCGGGTGCAGTGGGGCATCAATGACAGCACTATCGTCAATGCCATTATACCTATTATATATAATACAGCAAAGCGCAATGCCTGTGAGGTCATCGACCTACATAGTCTCTTCCGCAATGATGACGACCGGCAGATTCAGCGTGATGCTATCCATCCCACTGAACAGGGAGCCGGACAAATGGCACGACTCGTCAGTGAGGCTGTCAGAAGCGAGCGTAAGGTGCTGAAACCGGAGAAACAGAGAAAAAACAAAAAGACGAAGAGATAGAATTTCCACCTCAATAACATTCCAGACATGAAAAGACTCTTGACATGTTTATGTCTGTTGACAGCGGTACTCACTGTGTGGGCAGATGGCCTGGACAACCTTCGGGAAAGAATGGAGAACAACGCACAGGTTCAGGAGAAGGTCTATGTGCACATGGATAATACCTGCTACTTCATCGGTGATACCGTCTGGTATAAGGCTTATGTTTTCAGAGCCGATGATTTGACACTCACCGACATGAGTAAGATACTTTATGTGGAGTTGCTGTCGCCAGACGGTCTGGTGGTGGAACGTCAGCGTGTGGTCGTAGGTAACGGAGGTTACTCCTGTGGACAGTTTGCCCTGAAAGACTCTCTCTATTCAGGTTTCTATGAAATCAGAGCCTACACCCGATGGATGTTGAACTTCAATGTCCAAGAGCGTTCCTATACCCGTGATGCTCGTCACATGTTTTACAACAACCAGATGGCAAAAGATTTCTTCCGTGACTGGCAAGGACTTTATTCGCGGGTGTTTCCTGTCTATAGTAAGCCAGAGCAGCGAGGAAATTATACCGGTCGCTATATGTACAGCCGCCCGAAACAATATATGCTTAAGCATCCTTCCGAGAAACTTCAAGCCTCTTTCTATCCGGAGGGCGGACATCTGGTGAAAGGGCTACCCTGCCGGATAGCTTTTGAGTTGACCAATCAGGATGGTGAGGCTGTAGATGTGGAAGGAAAACTCAGTGACGGAACTCCTGTGAAAACCCTCTATATGGGACGTGGTATGGTAGAGCTGACCTCCACAAACACATCGCCAAAGGCTACATTCACCTGGAAAGGAAAAAGCTATACCTTCAATCTACCCAAAGTTGAGGAGACGGGTTTCTCTCTGAAATATGATCATGGACAGGTGACGGTTTGTAGTGCCGGAGCACAGGTCTATGGCCGAAACTATGCCCTGGCCGTGATGTGCCGTGGACAGTTGACGTGGTTTGACAAATTTACGGCTGCAGAAGAGAAACATGTCGTGGAATTGCCGATGAAGGAGCTGTCCACCGGAGTCAACGAACTGGTTGTTATCAACGAAGGTGGAATCATTCAGGCTTCCCGCCTTTTTTTCGTGAACAACCACGATATGAGTAGTCCACTCACCATTGACACACATGGAAAGAGCGACTATCAGCCCTATGAGGCTGTTACTCTTACTGCGCAATCGGAAACTCCCGCCTTGTTTAGCATCTCTGTCAGAGATGCCGGCGCCGATGAAGTGAGCTATGACGATGGAAATATCATGACAGATATGCTCTTGTCATCCGAACTCAAAGGATTTATTGCCCATCCAGCCTATTATTTTGAAAGTGACGATGAGCAACATCGAACGGCGCTCGACCTGCTCATGATGGTACAAGGGTGGCGACGCTACAGGACATGGCCCGAGCGCTATCAGCCAGAAAAATCTTTGGTATTTGAAGGTACTGTCAACAAGATGCTGGGCATACCCACTATCGAAGATCTTGATCAAGAAGCACTGTTAGGTATGAAAAAGGGAGATATGGGCACTGCTATGCTGGAGGCCATGAGTTCTGTCCCAGGTGGTGTGTCCACGAATGTCGGTCAGCAAGACGGACTGGGCCTTGAGGAAGAAGTAAGTAAAAGTGCAGAACAGGAGTATCAGGAGGCTATAGCAATCTCTGTGACACCAACTGATGGTCTTACAGAAGAGGGCCTCGACAGTTATCTGGGTGTCAACCACGGTAATGCCAAAGGCGCTATCATCGTGGAAGCCGAAATTACTGATGGCGAACAAGTTGCGGGTGCCACGACACGTATCGATAAGGACGGACACTTTGCTATTCAGCTGCCACCATTCTATGATGAAGCCATCCTGATGGTAAAGGCCTACTCTGTCAGTGACTCTCTGAAGAAATGTATGACATCAGGTGTAGATAAGGGCTTCCTTAATGAAAATGCCTATTCTGACTATTATGTCAAACAGGATGTCTTCTACCCCGTCTTCTCGCATCCGTATTCGTTTTATCAGACTCACTTCCCGGACTTCATCATCTCCGATCTCGGGGACATTGATGATGACTACGAGGTTAGCAATGACCAACAAGAAGACGTACATGCCGACAAGAAGTTGAAGACTGTGCATGTGAAAGCCCGCCGCCGTGGCAAGCGTGGCGTGGACTATACAAAGCCGGCTCATGTGGTAGATGCCTATACCCTCTATAACGATGCTACCGACAGAGGCCTGTCGTGGGGTGTGGTCAATATGGCAACCTTCCCCTATAAGGCTGTGTATTCTGTTTATGGTAACATGAATAGATCAGTGGAACTGAACGTGCGTGCACGGATCAATAACTACACGTTTTCACAAAACTATGTGCCGGAAGGGGAGGGACAAAGTCCCACCCGTACTGCAGAGGCTATTAGAAAAGACCTACATCTGTCACGAATCAACAATTTGCGCTTCTATACCGACTTTGAGTTGAGAAGTCTGGGTGACAGTCTTCCTTATAGAGCACATAGCGCCGATGTGACCGTTGTCTATGAGACATTCCCTGATGATGCCAAGCAGATTACTTACCGTGATCGCCGTTATATCTATCCGGGTTTCACCTATCCGGAGGCATTCTATAACCCTGATTACAGTACTCGCCCGACGGGCGAGGCCACAGACTATCGTCGTACACTCTACTGGAATCCAAACGCCCGTACTGACAAAGATGGTAAGTTTGAGGCTAAGTTTTACAACAATAGTAAGGAGACCCGTATTAAGGTCAATGCTGCTGGCATTACCGCAGACGGAAAATTTGTGTTTAACCCATAAGGCTTGTTGGAATGAATACCCCTCGACAAGACTTGTATATTTAAGATTATGGAATTAACTTGGAGATGGTTCGGAAAGAACGACAAGATTACCCTTGCAATGCTTAGACAAATAGGAGTCGAAGGTATTGTTACCGCATTGCATGACATACCCAATGGTGAGGTGTGGACGCGAGAGAAAATCCGTGAGCTACGCCAATATATAGCGGCGCACGACCTGCGTTGGAGTGTTGTGGAGAGCCTGCCTGTTTCTGAAAGCATCAAATATGGCGGGGCCGACCGCGACCAGCTCATCGAAAACTATAAGCAGAGTCTCATCAACCTCGCCTTGGAGGATATTCACGTTGTATGCTACAACTTTATGCCTGTGCTTGACTGGGCTCGCACCGACTTGCTGCACCCCAATCCCAACGGCACGAGTAACCTTTTCTTCAGCCATGCACAGTTTGCCTACTTCGACATCCATATCCTGAAGCGGGAGCAGGCAGAGAATGACTATAGTGCCGACGTGATAGCCGAGGTGGAGAAATTACGCCAAACACTGACACCCGAGGATGAGCACCGACTGGTGGAGAATATCATTGTGAAGACCCAAGGTTTTGTCAGTGGTAATATCAAGGAAGACGATGAGCACCCCGTGGAACTCTTCCGGCAGTTGTTATCCCTATATGAGGGTATCGACAAGGAACAGCTGCGTGAAAATATGCGCTATTTCCTTGAGGCCATCATGCCTATTTGTGAACAGTATGACATTTATATGTGTGTGCACCCAGATGACCCTCCATTCCCAATCCTTGGTCTGCCGCGCATCGTCAACTGTGAAGCAGACATCGACTGGCTCTTTAAGGCTGTGGACAACCCGCGCAACGGCCTGACCTTCTGTGCAGGAAGCCTGTCAGCGGGATGTCATAATGACGTGGTGGAGATGGCACGGAAGTATGCTCAACGCACTTGGTTTGTACACATGCGTTCTTGTGAAGTGTTTCCCAATGGCGACTTCACCGAAGCCAGTCATCTTGGAGGACGTGCCAACCTCCTGGAACTTGCCCGCATCTTTGAACAGGAGCGCCTGAACCGAGCTCACGATATTCGGATGGGAAAGTATCCGGAGCACCTGGCTTCCACCTTCTTAAGTCTTCCTATGAGGGTTGACCATGGCATGACGATGCTCGGCGATGAGCAACGAGGCTACAATGCAGGCTACTCGTTTCTTGGTCGGATGTTTGCCCTCGGACAGGTACAAGGTCTTTTACATGCCGTTGATGATGAATTGGGCGTCAACAGAAATCTGGATTAACATTTTTACTGATATACGATGAACAACTTATTCGATATACATGGAAACGTAACCGTCATCACAGGCGGTACTGGTGTGCTCGGAAGGGCCATTGCCAAATACTTGGCACTGAATGGTGCCCGTGTCATTATCCTTGGTCGTAAGGAAGAGGTTGGCGAGGCGATAGTGAGGGATGTCGATCAGGCACTTGCTGCTTCGACAGAAGACGTTGGTGACATTCGATTTATGAAGACTGATGTGATGGATGCCGAAATAGTCCGGCAGAATTGTAAGGATATTCTCTCCATCTATGGAAGGGTGGACACCCTGCTTAATGCTGCCGGTGGTAATATGAAAGGTGCTACAATCGGCCCTCAGGAAACCTTCTTCGACCTTGATGTCAACCAGTTTCAGACTGTTTTGAACTTGAACCTCACGGGGACAGTCATTCCTACTCAGGTGTTTCTGCATCCGATGGTCCAACAGGGTAAAGGTTCCATCATCAATTTCTCATCGATGGCAGCTTTCAGGCCCATGACTCGTGTGTGCGGTTATGCTGCTGCCAAGGCTGGTATCAGTAATTTTACCCAATATATGGCCCATGAGACTGCCCGCAAGTTTGGTGAAGGTATCAGGGTGAATGCCATCGCTCCGGGGTTCTTTATCACGGAACAAAACCGCACCTTGCTCACTAACCCTGACGGAAGCTATACAGAACGAGGACAGGACGTTATTCGTCAGACACCATTCGGCCGGATGGGTAAACCCGAGGAACTCTGCGGTACCATTCATTACCTGATGTCAGATGCTTCAGCCTTTGTCACGGGAACAGTGGCTGTAGTTGATGGCGGCTTTAACATCTTTGCGATGTAGCAATGACAAACAGAAAAGTAAAACGGACAATTTGTCAGTTGAAGGCGTGCCAAACCTGTCAGACACAGGTTTGGCACGTTTTTCGTATTGTTGTGGGCAAACAATAAAAACAAAATAACAAAACAATAAAAACAAACAATAAAAACTTTCTACAATTATGAACATCAAACCATTAGCAGATCGCGTGCTGGTAGCACCGGCAGCAGCTGAAGAGAAAGTCGGCGGCATTATTATCCCCGACACAGCAAAAGAAAAGCCCCTTCGTGGCCGTATCGTTGCCGCAGGCAAGGGAAGCAAGGATGAAGAAATGATTTTGAAAGAGGGCGACGAAGTGCTCTATGGCAAATATGCCGGCACAGAACTGGAACTCGATGGAGAGAAGTTCCTGATTATGCGCCAGTCAGACGTGCTCGCAGTCATTCAGTAATCCATCAAGGAAATCATTTATTATATTTTATCATAAATAATATCAGATTATGGCAAAAGACATTAAATTCAATATTGAGGCCCGCGACCTTCTGAAGAGAGGTGTTGACCAGTTGGCCGATGCAGTGAAAGTGACACTCGGACCGAAAGGCCGTAACGTCGTTATAGAGAAGAAGTTCGGTGCTCCACAGATTACCAAAGATGGCGTGACAGTTGCCAAAGAGGTGGAGTTGGAAGATAAATTTGAGAATACCGGAGCACAACTTGTAAAGAGCGTGGCCTCCAAGACTGGTGATGATGCTGGTGACGGCACGACCACGGCTACAATTCTTACTCAGGCAATCGTGAGCGAAGGTCTGAAGAATGTCACCGCCGGTGCCAACCCGATGGATTTGAAACGTGGTATCGACAAGGCTGTCAGTGCTGTCGTGGAGCATATTAAGAACTCTGCAGAAAAGGTTGATGATAACTACGACAAGATTGAGCAGGTGGCAACAGTCAGTGCTAACAATGATCCTGAGATTGGTAAATTACTTGCTGATGCTATGCGTAAGGTCTCCAAGGATGGTGTTATCACTATTGAGGAGAGCAAGAGCCGTGATACTCACATCGGTGTGGTTGAAGGTATGCAGTTTGACCGTGGCTACCTCTCAGCTTACTTCATTACCGATTCAGAGAAAATGGAGTGTGTCATGGAAAATCCTTACATCCTCATATACGACAAGAAGATTTCTAATATTAAAGACTTCCTGCCTATTCTGCAGCCTGCTGCTGAGAGCGGTCGTCCTTTGCTGGTGATTGCCGAGGATGTTGATTCTGAGGCACTGACCACTCTGGTTGTCAATCGTCTTCGCGGTGGTCTGAAGATCTGTGCTGTGAAGGCTCCAGGCTTCGGCGATCGTCGCAAGGCAATGTTGGAGGATATAGCAGTTCTGACAGGTGGTACTGTCATCAGTGAAGAGAAGGGCTTAAAGCTGGAACAAGCTACCCTGGAGATGCTCGGTACTTGCGATAAGGTGACGGTAGATAAGGACAATACTACCATTGTCAACGGTGCTGGTCAGAAGGAAGCCATTGCCGACCGTGTCAACCAGATTAAGAATGAGATTCAGAACACCAAGAGTTCATACGACAAGGAGAAATTGCAGGAGCGTTTGGCCAAGTTGGCCGGAGGTGTTGCCGTGCTCTATGTCGGTGCAAACTCAGAGGTGGAGATGAAAGAAAAGAAAGATCGTGTTGATGACGCTCTTTGTGCTACTCGTGCAGCCATTGAGGAAGGTGTTGTCGCCGGTGGCGGTACAACCTATATCCGTGCGCTCGAGGCCCTGAAAGGTTTGAAAGGCGAGAATGCCGACGAGCAGACTGGTATTCGCATTGTGGAGCGTGCCATAGAGGAACCACTTCGTCAGATCGTTACCAACGCTGGTGGTGAGGGTGCTGTTGTCGTACAGAAAGTCCGTGAAGGAAAGGGCGACTTCGGTTACAATGCACGCACTGACGATTATGAAGATCTTCGCAAGGCAGGTATTATTGATCCTGCAAAGGTTGCACGCGTTGCCCTGGAAAATGCTGCGTCTATTGCCGGCATGTTCCTCACAACGGAGTGCCTCATCACTGACAAACCCGAAAAAGAACCCGCCATGCCAATGGGTGGCGCCCCTGGAATGGGTGGAATGATGTAATTATAGCAAAGGAAATAATACTTGTGATTCAGAAGAAGCGAGTTGAAAAAACGTCAACTCGCTTCTTTTTTCGTTTGTTGTTTTTGATTCTCTTCTTGTTGCTTGTTGTTTCTTGTTTGATGCTATTCACTATTGGATTCCCCAATGTATTTTGCGGGTTCTGGCGGTTGGTTGTAGCCTGTGTTCTCTGATGCCACGCTGAGCCGATATGGAATATCTTCCTCCAGACAGGTAAGCCGATGTGTCGTGGGATGAGTGGTGACATAGATGCGTAACTCGCGGCTGTCGTTCGTGCGTGTCACAACTTCTTCTCGCCAATCACCGAGTATGTCGGCAGAGAGACACGGATTGGACTTCGTGCTATTGTTGAAACGACAATCATCAAATGTGATCATCTTGTCGAAGCAGTTCTCTTGCCAGTTATATTTTAGGATGCTCTCATGATCGAGTAGTTCACGCAAAAGGTCTCCGTCCCACCAGATACCAAAGTTACAGGTAGAATGTCCGTTCACATGATCGCGTACAATCTCACCTCTTATATTATATATATGTGGGTCGGCCACAGACCAAAGCTCATAACCGGGATTTGTCGGGTCAATGTCGGCTGCCATGCAACGGCCCACATCCATGGGACTTGGATTTTGGAAGATGATCTCGCCAGTTGCTGCATTGCGAAAATCTACTCCGTCTCGCTTGTTCTCATGACAGTCCCAAATGAAGAGACTTCCATCGGTTGAAGAGGGCACCAGGTGGATGGCATCGCCGTGGCCGAAACCGGTGTTGTAAAGTCCGCGTCCGTCGTGGTCTATACACATGGAGCCATAGGTTATTTCATCGCACCCATCTCCATCAACATCTGCGATGCGCAGATTGTGGTTGCCTTGTCCGGCATAACTTTGCCAGGAACCAGAAGCGTCGTTGGTGTCAAATAGCCAGTGGGGGGTGAGCTCCTTTCCATTCCAGTTCCATGCAGCGATGACAGTGCGTGTGTAATATCCGCGACAGAAGACGGCACTCGCGTGAATACCGTCCAGGAAAGCGACGGCTGCCAAGAACCTGTCAACCCGGTTCCCGTAGTCATCGCCCCACGACTTCATGTCACCGCGTGGTGGCAGGTGGTCGATTGTCTGCATAACTTCACCCGTCAGACCGTTGAAGACAGAGAGATATTCGGGTCCATCAAGAATGCGTCCCCGTCGGTTGCTGCGTTCCTTGTTGCGCCAGTCTTGGGTCGGGTCTCCAATGACCGTTCCTTTTCCGTCTATCGTTCCATCAGCAGTTTTCATCATCAGTTCAGCTCGCCCATCACCGTCAAAGTCATATACCATGAACTGTGTGTAGTGGGCACCTGCGCGTATGTTCTTCCCCAGATCGATTCGCCAGAGTCGTTCACTTTTCTCACCTTGGTTTCTTTGACATCCTAACCGATAGCAGTCGATGAGAACATTACCCGTATATCCGGCATGGGAATTGTCGTGGGCATTGGTTGGTTCCCATTTCAAGAAAATTTCATATTCACCGTCTCCGTCCACATCTCCGATACTTGCATCGTTGGCCGTATATTCATAATGGCGACCATCAGGTGTTTCCCCACCTTGCGGCTTGTCGAGGGGGATGGAGATGTAGTTTTCGGGTGCGTCGGCGGCGAGTTCCCACGAACCATTGACACTCCCCCCTCTCACTTCATAGACTGCATGGCCTTCAATAGGATGACTATCAACAAAGAATGTGCCTCCTGCTATCAGTGGACGGGTGTTGAGCTTGACTCCGTTACGGAAGACATCGAAAGGAGTGTTGGCTGCCTCCTCCAATAGAAGACGCCAACTAACACAGACCTCTCCGTTGGCATTTTTTATCGCTACCACGCCGCGTCCTAACTTCTCTCGATGTATTTGATGCATGTTGTAGTTTGGTTGAGCTTGGATTGAAACTAACCAATACGACATGCACAATAACAAAAAATATCTTACCATCATGATGCTCCTTTATTTTCTAAGGCAAAGTTATGAAAATTGTGGAATATTTTGTAACTTTGCGCATGAAAATATTTTTAATAAGACGTAGTTAAGATGAATAAGTTTAATCTCCTCCGTGTCAACTGGATGGCTGCCGTGGCCTATCTGGTCGTATCTTTTTGTGTTTATATACTTAGCCACTCATGGTTATTGACACTGGGTGTCTTGTTGTTGGTTATAGTGGCTGACCGGCTGGTGCAGGAATATGATGAACGCAAGCGTAGGGAGTGGGAAAATATAGGCAGTGAATATCGCCAGGAAAAAGAGGAAATTGAAAAGGACGAAAACTGATGGCATGGAAAAACTGAAAGAACTTTATCGTGCATGGGCCGGACATGAGCCAGTGGAAATGGTGAAATTGCCTGGGGCTGGAAGCAATCGTGTATATTACCGGATGACAGCACAAGATGGTTCTACTGTCGTTGGCTGTATAGGTACGAGTCGCGACGAGAACCATGCTTTCGTATATCTGACACAACATTTCACCCATCGGCAGTTACCTGTGCCAGAGATTCTTGCCGTCAGTGATGATGAGCTTAGGTATTTACAGACTGATTTAGGAAAAGTGTCACTCTTTGATGCCATTCAGGGTGGCAGGGTTGCTGGAGGACGATATACGTTGAAAGAACAAACTCTGCTGAAGCGAACCATCAGAGAACTTCCGAATATACAGATACGCGGTGCACGGGAATTAGATTTTTCTCATTGTTATCCGCAACCAGCCTTTGATACGGATTCTGTACTTTTTGACTTAAACTATTTCAAGTATTGTTTTCTCAAAGCTACAGAATTGGACTTCCATGAGTTGAAGTTAGAGGCCGACTTCCGCTTGCTGGCCAAAGACCTGACGGCTTCTGATGATGTGCAGTGCTTCATGTATCGTGATTTCCAAGCCCGCAACGTGATGATTGATGGAGAGGGTAATCCTCATTTCATCGATTATCAAGGAGGCAGGAAGGGACCTTATTATTATGATCTGGCTTCTTTCCTCTGGCAGGCATCAGCCAAGTATCCGAACAAGCTGCGTCGTGAGCTTGTTTATGAATACTATCATGCCTTGAAATCCTATTCGGAGGTGCCGTCACCGCATCGCTTTGTAGAGCGTTTGTCGCTTTTTGTTCTTTTCCGCACCCTGCAGGTGTTAGGCGCCTATGGCTTCCGCGGTTATTTTGAACGGAAGCAACATTTTATCACGTCTATTCCTCCTGCCATCAAGAATCTACGAGAACTTCTCAAGGAACGAAACTTCCCTTATCCTTATCTGACATCGCTGTTGCAACAGTTGACGGAACTGCCGCAATTCCAATTGATAGAAATCACGGCCAATAGGGCTGACGGCTACAAGATAACAGAGAATAATCCTTATAAGCCTCATCCGCAGGATGGTCCGGCCACATTCTCAAAGTATGACGGTAAAGGTCCCTTGGTGGTGAAGGTGTTCAGCTTTTCTTATCGCAAAGGAATGCCAGAGGATGATAGCGGCAATGGCGGCGGATATGTCTTTGATTGCAGGAGCACCCATAATCCTGGTCGTTATGAACCCTACAAGAAACTGACAGGTCTTGATGAGCCTGTGATTCGTTTCTTGGAAGATGATGGTGAGATTCTGACATTCCTCGATAGTGTTTACAAACTGGCTGATGCTCATGTGCGACGATATATTCAGCGTGGCTTCACCAGTTTAATGTTCTCTTTCGGCTGTACAGGAGGTCAACATCGATCGGTGTATTCCGCACAACATCTTGCTGAGCATATTCATGAGAAGTTTGGTGTTGAAGTTCGTATTTGCCACCGAGAGCAGAATATTAACATGACACTGCCGGCCCAATAGAAAGAAGATTCTTTGGTGTTGTTAAAAATGAGAAAGCTCTTGGCTATCTCATTTTTTTTGTTTAACTTTGCAACTCACAAAGCAAACGGAAAGCTCATGAAGCAAGCAATGATTTTTGCGGCAGGGCTGGGAACCAGGCTCAAACCCCTTACCGACACGATGCCTAAAGCGTTGGTAAAGGTGTCCGACCGTCCGCTGCTTGACTTGACGATTCAGCGATTACAGGAGCAAGGCTACCAGCGTTTTGTGGTCAATGTGCATCATTTTGCTCAGCAGGTTATAGACCATGTGATGGAAAAATATCCACAAGACCTTTCTGTTAATCCCCTTTCGCCCAGAATCTTTATCAGCGACGAACGCGATGCTTTGCTTGAGACGGGTGGAGGTCTTAAGAAGGCTGCTCCTTTCTTCCATGAGAATGAGAACATTCTGATTCACAATGTCGATATCTTGGACAATGTTGATTATGAATGGTTTTCCCGTCAGCATCTGGCAGAAGAGGACGCTGTGTTGCTGGTCAGCAGGAGGAAGACGAAGCGATACTTGATTTTCGATAATAGCATGCGTCTCATGGGGTGGGTGAACGTAGAAACAAGAGAGATTCGCAGTCCTTTCGAATGGATGAAGCACCCGGATGCGGCAGAACTGGATCTCGATAACTTTCTTATAAGGATCCGTCGGGACATGACAGAACTCACCTACCATCTTTTTGCTTTTTCCGGTATCCATAGTTTCTCACCACGTCTTTTTAAACTTATGGAACAATTCCCAGATAGATTTGCCATCATGGATTTTTATTTGCAGACTTGTCATCGAACACGAATCTATGGTTGTCTGAAAGATGACCTGAAGGTGTTAGACGTCGGAAAACTTGATACATTAGAACAGGCGGAGAAATTTTTGTCTTTGACTATTTGACCATTTATTGATACATTATTTATGCAACAGAAGATTATTATCCTGGATTTCGGTTCACAGACCACGCAATTGATAGGACGGCGTGTGCGTGAGCTGGACACCTTCTGCGAGATTTTGCCGTATAATAAGTTTCCCAAAGACGATTCAACGGTAATAGGGGTCATACTGAGCGGTTCACCTTTTAGTGTTCATGACCCAGAGGCCTTTCAGGTAGATCTTACCCAGTTTGTGGGCCGTGTGCCAGTGTTGGGTATTTGCTACGGAGCGCAGTATATTTCTCACGCCCTCGGTGGTAAAGTGGAAAAGACCGACAGTCGAGAATATGGGCGTGCCAATTTGGAAACGGTTGACACTAAAAATCCTCTGTTTTGTGGTTTTGAACAACATTCCCAGGTATGGATGTCGCATGGTGATACAGTCACAGCCATTCCTGATGGTTTTGAGTGTATAGCTTCGACAAAGGATGTGAAGTACGCTGCCTTTTATTCTGCCTCTCCATTTGGAAAAGCTGATAAGAGTAGTCCGATGTTTGCTGTACAGTTCCATCCGGAAGTCTTCCACTCTTTGCAGGGAACTCTTCTACTCAAAAACTTTGTAGTGGATGTCTGTGGAAGTCGGCAAGAATGGAGCGCCGCCTCTTTTGTCGATACTACCGTGGCAGAGTTGAAGCAGCAGCTGTGCGAAGACAGAGTGATACTTGGTCTCTCCGGTGGTGTTGATTCCAGCGTTGCAGCAGTTCTTCTCAATCGAGCTATCGGTGACCGTCTTACCTGTATTTTTGTTAATCACGGTATGTTGCGAAAAGATGAGTTCTCACAAGTCATGGAAGATTATAGATGCTTGGGACTCAACGTGATAGGTGTTGATGCTTCAAAGAAATTCTTTGATGATTTGGCAGGTGTTACAGACCCAGAGCAGAAGCGCAAGATTATAGGTCGTGATTTTGTTGAAGTCTTTAATGAGCAGGCGAAGAAGATTACCGATGCCCGTTGGTTGGCGCAAGGAACTATCTATCCTGACCGTATAGAGTCACTGAATATTACCGGAAAAGTCATTAAAAGCCATCACAATGTCGGTGGACTTCCCAAGGAGATGAACCTTCAGTTGTGTGAACCTCTTAAGTGGCTCTTTAAAGATGAGGTGCGCCGTGTGGGACGTCAGCTTGGTATGCCAGAGCATCTTATCACGCGTCATCCATTCCCCGGCCCTGGGCTGGCAGTTCGCATTCTGGGTGACATCACGCGTGAAAAAGTACGCGTTCTTCAGGAAGCCGATGACATCTATATTCGTGGGCTACGCAATTATAAAGTGAAGCTCTCTGGTGAGGAAGCTCGCAAGGTGCTGGCAGCCGGTGTGCCCGCTCAGATGCAAGATGGTGAGATAGAAGTTTCGCTATATGACCAGATATGGCAGGCAGGAGCTGTCCTTTTGAGTACGGTTCGCTCTGTCGGTGTAATGGGTGATGAGCGTACTTACGAAAACCCTGTAGCCTTGCGTGCTGTAACAAGTAGTGATGCTATGACTGCTGACTGGGCTCACCTCCCTTATGATTTCCTGGCCAAGGTTTCGAATGAGATCATCAATAAGGTGCGTGGCGTGAATCGTGTCTGCTATGATATATCATCCAAACCACCAGCAACGATTGAGTGGGAATAAATCATCATAAAGTTCCCCCGTAAAACGATACCTTTTCTATTGAGAAGGATCCTTTACGGGGGAATTTTTTTGTATGATGGACTGTGACCTATGAAGCTTCTTGGTTAAGAATTTGTCGGGCACGAGCCAATGCCAAGTCAATGTGGTTGCAGATGTTTTCTTCACCCAACAAGTTGTCGAAATGGTTTCGCTTGAGAACGGCTTCGACCTTCGGTGTGACACCAGAGAGAACGATGGTGATGCCTTCGTCCTGGCTCATCATGCACATGTTCTCCAGATTATGGAGTCCTGTGGAATCGATGAATGGTACCTTTCGCATGCGGATGATTCGTACTTTCGGCCGGTCGCCATAGCGGGCCATGATATCCTCAAACCGGTTTCCTGCACCGAAGAAATAGGGACCGTTAATTTCATAAACCTCGACGCCATCTGGTATGGTCAAATTTTCCAGATTACCTCGTTGCATGTCGGTATCTTCATTCAGGTCGATTTCGTTTAATACAGCATGAACGTCGGTTGTCTCTGCCATGCGGCGCATGAAAAGTAAACAGGCGCAAATGAGCCCGACCTCTATGGCGATGGTAAGATCGAAGATGATAGTCAGCAAAAAGGTAAGTACCAGAACGGTGATGTCGCTCTTAGGGTTACGCATCATGGCCAGAAATGAGCGCCAGCCACTCATGCCATAGCTTACCACGACAAGAACTCCTGCCAGACAGGTCATAGGGATGTATTGAGCCAGAGGCATTAGGAATAAGAAAATCAGTAGTAGAACTATTGCGTGTACGATACCAGCAACGGGAGTGCGTCCACCGTTTTTGATGTTTGTCATGGTACGGGCGATAGCGCCTGTTGCAGGAATTCCACCAAAAATGGGAGAGGCAAGATTGGCTATGCCTTGGCCAATGAGTTCTGTGTTAGAGTCATGGTGGTCACCAATGACACCATCGGCCACTGTGGCTGAGAGTAGGCTCTCAATAGCTCCGAGGACTGCGATGGTGATGGCAGGTCCCGCAAGAGATTTGATGGTGTCCCATGTCATGACTGGTACTGCGGCATCGGGTAAATCGGAATGAATGCTGAAACGATCTCCAATGGTTTCTATGGAGGTAATACCCGCATACTCTTTGAGCAGCAACGTGATGATAGTGACAATGATGATGGCGACAAGTGAACCAGGTATCTTTTTACTGAAACGAGGTGTAAGCGCAATAATGATAACGCTGACGATACCCATGAATGCACTCCATGGATCAATAGCTCCTATGTTTTCAAAATAAGCAATCCACTTCTCTATGAAGTCGGCAGGTACGTTTTCCATATGCATGCCCAGCAAGTCCTTAACCTGTGTGGTAAAGATTGTGACGGCGATACCGCTGGTGAAACCTACGATAATGGGGTAGGGGATAAACTTGATGATAGTGCCCAGTCGGAGAACACCCAGCATGATGAGAAAAACACCTGCCATGAGTGTCGCAATGGTCAGTCCCTGAATACCGTACTGTCCGATGATGCCTGCTACGATGACGATGAAAGCACCAGTCGGTCCTCCTATCTGCACCCTGCTTCCTCCAAAGGCAGAGATGATAAAGCCAGCCACGATAGCTGTGATGATACCTTTCTCTGGTGATACGCCACTGGCAATACCAAAGGCTATGGCCAGTGGAAGGGCCACGATACCGGTGATGATGCCAGCCATGAGGTCGGCGGTAAATGCCTTTTTGTTGTAGTTTTTAAGAATCGAAAATAGTTTTGGCCTGAATTGAAGTTTTGCAGTCATTTTATGAATTATAGTTATCTCCTAAAATTTAATCGGCAGCAAAGGTACATAAAATAAAATAAGACGACATTAAAGTGCCGTCTTATTTTATCAAACAGGTGAAATTCTTGATTTATTTCTGTTTCAGCAGATCACGAATCTCTGCCAGTAATTCTTCCTGGGTAGGTCCTGCAGGAGTTTCGGGAGCTGGAGCTTCTTTCTTGCGGTTGAACTTGTTGATGCCTTTGAGCATCAGGAAGATACAGAATGCTACAATAAGGAAGTCCACTACGTTCTGAATGAAATTTCCATAGGTCAGGTTAGCAGTCAAATCACCCTCGCCGAATTTAAATGCAAGCTTGGTGAAATCGATGTTGCCGGTCATCATTCCTACCAGCGGCATGAGAATGTCATCAACCAGCGAGCTGACAATCTTACCAAAGGCGCCACCGATGATAACACCGACTGCCATGTCCAATACATTGCCCTTCATGGCAAACTCTTTGAATTCACTGATAAATCCCATAGTAAAAGTAATTTTTAAATAATGTTTTATGTTTATCTTGTCCTTACCACTCAATTTGCTATCTACATTTAGCAATCTAAGTGTTTTAAGAATGTTTTTTCAATCTTTAAGCATATCAAATGCGCTCTTTAATCTAAATTAAGAATGAAATCTGATGCAAATATAGAAAATAATTTGTAACTTTGCGCTCGGTAAGCAAAAAAAATGCAATGTACGCATGAAAAAACTATTAAAATATATTTTTAACCCTTTTAATAAACAAAAAAAACAATGACAAAAGTTGCAATTAACGGCTTTGGCCGTATTGGTCGCCTCGCATTCCGTCAGATGTTCGAGGCTGAAGGTTATGAAGTAGTTGCCATCAACGACTTGACAAGCCCCAAAATGCTTGCTCATCTGTTGAAGTATGATACCGCTCAGGGTGGTTTCTGTGGCAAATTCGGTGAGAACAAGCACACTGTAGATTGCACAGACAACTCTATTATTGTTGACGGTAAGGAAATTACTATCTATGCTGTACCTAACGCAGCTGAGTTGCCTTGGGGCGAGCTGAATGTAGATGTCGTTCTGGAGTGCACAGGCTTCTATACTTCTAAGGAGAAGGCTTCTGCTCACATCCAGGCTGGTGCCAAGAAGGTTGTTATTTCTGCTCCTGCAGGAAACGATCTGCCCACCATCGTTTACAATGTAAACCACAAGACTCTGACTCCTGCTGACACCGTTATCTCTGCAGCTTCTTGTACAACAAACTGCCTGGCTCCTATGACAAAGGCCCTGAACGACTTCGCTGCTATCCAGAGCGGTATCATGACAACTGTTCACGCTTATACTGGCGACCAGATGAT
>CAMNOK010000024.1 GCA_946546825.1 uncultured bacterium | reverse complement strand
TTATTTACAAGCTCACAAGGTGCATGCGAATGTGGTACTTGTAGCAAGAAATTATGAAGGATGCGGAACCGTGAGGTCCCGCATCCTTCTCTATATGACATGGCGAGAGATGCTCTTCCCGCCCTGTTTCTGTCAACACACCACAGTGATGGATGTCCACGCTACTTGTGACGATTGGCGCGCTGTTCACGATACTTCGCCTTCTGTCGGGCGGAGCCTGAGCCATGGGCACCGGTGATGTAGGCTTTCTTCTTAGCCTTGGTCTTCACCTTGCCGTCGCCGTCTTTCTTCTTTCCAGAACCGCCTTTACCAAAGCTGATTCCATTTTCAAGTATATTCAGAAAGTCATCTTCCATAGTCTGCATGATATTAATGATGGAAGAGGCGTACTCCTGTAAAGGCCATGGCGATGTTATATTTGTCGCAGGTCATGATGACATGGTCGTCACGAACGGAGCCTCCAGCCTGGGCAATGAACTCCACTCCACTCTTGTGGGCACGCTCAATGTTGTCGCCGAAGGGGAAGAAGGCATCAGAGCCCAAGGCCACCCGCGTGTTCTGGGCTATCCACGCACGCTTCTCTTCGAGAGTGAGCACCTCGGGCTTCACCTTGAAGAACTGCTGCCACTGGCCGTCGGCCAGCACGTCATCGTGATCCTCAGAGATATAGACATCGATCGTGTTGTCGCGGTCGGCGCGGCGGATGCCGTCGATGAAGGGCAGTGCCATCACCTTCGGGTGCTGGCGCAGCCACCAGATGTCGGCCTTCTGTCCGGCCAAGCGTGTGCAGTGGATGCGGCTCTGCTGTCCGGCTCCTATGCCGATGGCCTGTCCGTCCTTCACATAGCAGACAGAGTTTGACTGCGTGTATTTCAGTGTGATGAGACTGATGATGAGGTCGCGCTTCGCCTCGGGCGAGAAACTCTTGTTCTGTGTGGGAATGTTTTCGAAGAGTGCCGGGTCGTCCAGACGTATCTCGTTGCGTCCCTGCTCGAAGGTGATGCCGAAGACTTGCTTGCGCTCCACGGGAGCAGGGCGGTAAGCCGGGTCGATGCGGATGACGTTATAGGTGCCCTTGCGCTTGGCACGAAGAATCTCCAGAGCCTCTTCGGTGAAGTCGGGAGCTATGACACCGTCGCTCACCTCGCGCTTGATGATGAGAGCAGTTGTCTTGTCGCAGGTGTCAGAGAGTGCGATGAAGTCGCCATAGCTGGACATGCGGTCGGCACCACGGGCACGGGCATAGGCACAGGCCACGGGAGAGTCGTCGAGACCGGGGATGTCATCTACAAAGTAAATCTTCTTCAATGTGTCACTCAGGGGCAAGCCCACGGCAGCGCCAGCCGGTGAAACGTGTTTGAACGATGCTGCAGAGGGCAGACCGGTAGCTTCTTTCAGTTCGCGCACCAGCTGCCAGGAGTTCAGTGCGTCAAGGAAGTTGATGTATCCCGGGCGTCCGTTAAGCACCTCGATAGGCAGTTCGCCCTCTTCCATGAAGATTCGTGACGGTTTCTGGTTGGGGTTGCACCCATACTTCAGTTGCAGTTCTTTCATATCTATATTCAATTAAAAATAATCGGAGGGATGCACTATGTGAAACAAGCAAAGCGAGTTCGCTCGGCGCGCAGCGACGCCTTCATAGCGAAGCGGAGAAAGAACTCCCTATTTACTTCCGAGAATTTATTACTCATTTTCTTTTGCAAAGGTAATGAAAAAGTTTGGGAGTTCAGATGTTTTTTCGTATTTTTGTGGTGTCTTAACTACACATATCAACTGTATCAAACTTTTATAACTAAACGAATAACGATGAAAACCAGACTACAATCTTTCTGGCTGAGCATGCTGATGCTTTGCATGCCCCTTTGTATGTCAGCCCAGAGTGAGCTCTACCCCAGTCACTTTGAACTGAGTGAGGTGACGCTACTGGACAGTCCTTTCAAGCAGGCCATGGAACTGAACAACCAAGTGCTGCTGCAGTATGACGTGGACCGTCTGCTGACGCCCTTCGTCCGGCAAGCCGGACTGGCCTCAACCACCGATGCTAATAACAAGTACTACCACTGGACAACGTTGCATCCGAACTTCAACAACTGGGGAGACGCCAGCTTCGACCTGAGCGGACATGTAGGCGGACACTATCTGTCGGCCCTGGCCTTGGCCTACGCTGCCAACAGCGATGCCACCGTGAAAGCTCAGATGAAGGAACGCATGGACTATATGCTCGGCGTGCTGAAAGATTGTCAGGATGCCTACAACAACAATACCGCCGGCTTGTATGGCTTCATCGGTGGCCAGCCCATCAACGATGTGTGGACAGCCCTCTACACCGGCAACATCACTCCATACAGAAACAAGGGCGGATGGGTGCCGTTCTACTGTCAGCACAAGGTGCTGGCCGGCCTGCGCGATGCCTACCTGTACGGCAAGAGCGAAGTGGCCAAGGAACTCTTCCGCAAGTTGGCCGACTGGAGCGTGAACGTGGTGGCCAAGGTCTCCGACACCAACATGGAGACCCTGCTGGGCACAGAGCATGGGGGCATGAACGAGAGCATGCTCGATGCCTACCAACTCTTCGGCGATGCAAAATATCTTGCCGCCGCCAAAAAGTTCTCACACAAGAGCATGCTCAACGGCATGCAGACGCTGAACACCACGTTCCTCGACGGCAAGCATGCCAACACTCAGGTGCCGAAATACATCGGCTTTGAACGCATCAGCGAACAAGACGCCACGATGACCACCTATGCCAAGGCAGCACAAAACTTCTGGCAGGACGTAGCAGAGAACCGCACCGTCTGCATCGGCGGCAACTCCGTGAACGAACACTTCCTCTCCAAAGCCAATTCCAACCGCTACATAGACCAGCTGGACGGGCCGGAGAGCTGTAACAGCAACAATATGATGAAGCTCTCGGAGATGATGGCCGACGTGACACGCGACGCGAAATATGCCGACTTCTACGAATACACCATGTGGAACCACATCCTCTCTACCCAGGATCCGAAGACCGGCGGATATGTCTATTTCACTACCCTGCGGCCCCAGGGCTACCGCATCTATTCACAGGTGAACCAGGGCATGTGGTGTTGTGTAGGCACCGGCATGGAGAACCACTCTAAGTACGGCCACTTCATCTATACCCATGACGGGACAGAGACACTCTATGTGAACCTCTTCACAGCCTCACGACTGGTGAGCAACGACTTCGTCATCACCCAAGAGACACGCTATCCCTACGAACAGCAGACAAAGCTTACCGTCGGAAAGGGCGGCAACTACAAGATTGCCATACGCCACCCCTGGTGGACAACCGCCGACTATGCCATTAGTGTGAACGGAGAACCCCAGACGCTCAACGTCATACAGGGAAAGGCCGGCTATGCTGTGCTTGACAGAAACTGGAACGAGGGCGACGTCATCACTGTCAGCCTGCCCATGACACTCCGTGTGACCGAGTGTCCCAACTACACCGACTACATAGCCTTTGCCTATGGTCCCATCCTGCTTGGCGCACAGACCACGGCAGCCTCTGCCGAGGAAGCCGAGGCTACCGGACTGACCTTTGAAGCCCTGCAGAATGAATATGGCGGCGAAGGGCGCATGGACCACGCCCCCGGCAGCCGTGCCACGACCAAGAACCTCACAGAGGCACCGCTGCTCATCGGTAAACGTGCTGACGTGCTGAGCAAGATTCAGCCCAAAGACCTTTCGAAGCTCACCTTCAAACTGGACGCAAGCCGCCCCGACGTGATGAGCTACAAGTGGGGAGAGATGGAGTTGAGGCCCTTCTACGACATCCACCACAGCCGCTACATGTGCTACTGGTATCAGCAGACGGCTGAAAACTTCGCCAACAGCGACATGGCGAAGAAGGAAGCCGAAAACGAGGCCCTGGCCGGAAGGACACTCGACTTTGTGGCTCCAGGTGAACAGCAGAGCGAGGCCGGGCATGAATATGACTACTCCAGCGACTCTTCAACAGGCACATACAATAGTGAGACCTACCGCGACGCCAAGGCCAACGGACACATACAGTACACCTTATATAATACTACGCGCGCGAAGGATGGACTCTCCGTGATGCTCCGCTTCACCACAGCCGACAAGGGACGCAAGGCCACCCTGACGGTTGACGGGCAGAAGATTGCCGACATCACCATCCCCACCACTGTAAAAACAGCTGATGCCAACGGCTTCTACAATGTGGAATATCCCATTCCTGCCAGCCTGTCCACCGACACCGACGGCAAGGGCAAGAGCCAGTTTGTGGTGCGCCTGAGCGCCAACGGCGGTACCCTCTGCCCGGGACTCTACTACATGCGACTGATGAAAGACTACAACCCGGCAGCTAACGCCTACCACTTTGTGGCCACCGACTGGGTGACGGGAGATGCCGGACGCGTGACACAGAGCAAGATAAGCTATGACACGGAGAAGAACATCATCCATGTGGCACAGACAGGCAACAACAATGTGTGCCTGATGCTCAACTATACACAGCGCGACTACACCATAGCCAAGGCACAGAAATATATGGTCATCAAAGGCAAGAACCTGCGTATCAACACAGGTTCTGCCTATTTATGGTGGCTGAATGGATCGAACCACGGCACACAGGTCGTCCCAACCTTGGCCAAGGAGGTGACACAGCGCGGACAGACCTTTCAAGTATTGGCATGGGACATGACCAAGAGCGGACTCTATGAAAATTTTACGACCGACCGGCCTAACATCACTACCGGGCAGACCATCTTCGGGCTGACGGCTGCCAGCAGTGCCGGTGCCGACATCTATGACATTGCCTTCGTGGAAGATGCCGGGGAGATAGCCCGCGACATACGCTTTCAAGACTGGGCCCCCACTCCGCCCATGGGATGGAACTCGTGGGACTGCTACGGACCGAGCGTGAAGGAACAGAACGTCTATGCCAACGCACACTACATGAAAGACAACGGACTGCTGGAGCGAGGCTGGAACTATGTCATCGTTGACATACGCTGGTACACCAACGATACGGGCTTCTGGTATAACACCTCTGCCGCCTACACGATGGATGCCAACGGACGCTACTTCCCCAACACCTCCCGCTTCCCCTCTGCCAAGAACGGTGTGGGCTTCAAGGCCCTTGCCGACTCGCTGCACAAGATGGGCTTTAAGTTTGGCATCCACATCATGCGTGGCGTGCCGAAGAAAGCCGTGGAAGAGAAATGTCCCATCCTGGGCACCAGCTACACCTGCGACCAGATATACAACACCGACAGCATCTGCACCTGGCTGAAAGACAACTACACCGTGGATTGCACCAAACCCGGCGCACAGGAGTACTACAACTCTCTGCTGAACCTCTACGCTTCATGGGGAGTGGATTTCCTGAAAGTCGATGACCTGAGCCGCCCCTACCACGACGGAGAGATATGGCTGCTGCGCAACGCCATCGACCAGTGTGGCCGCGACATTGTGTTCAGCATGAGCCCCGGTGCCACCGCATTGGAGAAATGGGAGAGCTGCCAGAAGAATGCCAACATGTGGCGCATGATGGATGACCTCTGGGACAACTGGAGCGACATCTCCAAAGTCTTCACCCTGGCCAAGAGCTGGAACCAATACCGACTGCCAGGCAACTACCCCGACTGCGACATGCTACCCTTAGGACAAATCAGACTAACCAACAACGACAAGCGGTGGACCAACCTTTCGCACGAGGAACAACAGACCATGATGACACTGTGGAGCCTGTTTAAGTCACCGATGTTCTTTGCCGGCGACTTCACCTATAATGACAAATGGACCAACGACCTCATCTCCAACGAGGAGATGATCTATGTAGATCAGCAGTCGGTGAACAACCGTCTGGTGAGCGATGACGGCACACGCGTGGTATGGGCTGCTGACGACCCGTCCAGCGACGCCTGCTATGCGGGGCTCTTCAACCTCGGTGGCTCCGACCAGTGGATTCGCTACAACGAAGCCCTCTACACTACGGAGACCATCTCGATGCTGACCGATGGATTCGGCCAGAATGTGGAATGCGACATTCCCGAAGGGGCGAAGGTGCTGGCCCTGGTGGTAGATGACGCGGGCGACAACTACAACTACGACCACGGCGACTGGATCAACCCGACAGTGGTGCTGGCCGACGGCACTGAGCACCTGCTGACAACAGCCGACCGCATCAAGGAAGAATACAGCGGCTCGTATTTCAAATTTATACGGTACAACCGCAACATCAACAACAACGGCAAACTGAAGGTGAACGGCGTGGAGTATGACAACGGATTCTCCTGCAACGCCAATGCCATGGTGCTTTACAAACTGCCCGAGGGAGCGAAGAGCTTCAAGGGACTGTGTGGCATTGATGACACCGGGCGCCTGCAAAGCGGTGCTACTTCTACTATCAAGTTCATGGTCTTTGCCAACGATCCGACAAAACGCGACGTATGCAACCCGGCCTTCGCCAAGGCCAACAGTCAGCTCGTCACCCGCACATTCCAGGCAGAGGGCACAACCATTGAGGCCGACATCACCGGAGCGGAAAAGCTCTACCTCGTGGTGACCAATGCCGGTGACGGCTTCGACTACGACCATGCAGACTGGATCAACCCCGTGCTCATCGACGAACAGGGCAACGAGACTCAGCTCACCACGCTGACCTACGACAGCTCTGTCACCGACTGGAAAAACTTGTCTATCTACAACAAGAATGTCGATAACGGGCCTTTGGTAGTGGGTGGACAGACCTATAGCAACGGCATAGGCACCAATTCCAACTCAGTCATCACCTACACGCTGCCCGCTGGCCACCACTTCGTGAAGTTCCGCTCCATGGTGGGCTACGACGAGGGAGTGAAGTCGGCTTCGAAGGGAGTCACCATGGAGTTTCTCGTCTATACCTCTGACCCGAAAGGCAGCGACGAGATGGCAATACCACTCGACTTGCAAGCCCTGGGCTTTGCAGAGAATGCCGTCTGCGAAGTGTATGACATCTGGAAGGGTGAGACCGTGGGCACTTTCTCCGGCTCACAGTTCCAGCCCCTTATCAAGCAGCACGGCTGCGGCTACTACCGCATCACACAGACCGGAACCGTGGGTATCAACAACATTCACCATGAAGGAAATGCCGGCCAGACTAACGAAACTGCCGACAACACCCACTGGTATAACCTGCATGGACAGAAGCTTTCTATCCCACAGCGAGGCATCAATGTCAAGAAAGGACGTAAAATCATCCTGCGATAGTCAACCTGAAATCTTGAAGGTCCTCAAGGCATGCACAGCTTGAGGACCTTCATAGAAAAAACTTAAAAGAATATTTGCTCATTGCGAAAAAACTTCGTACCTTTGCACCCGCTTTTCAGCGTAACCGATGGAGGGAAGATGTGTTGCCCGCTATGTTGCGCAGGAACGACAAACAACATTTTAAGGATTAAAACAAATGGATTTAATTAAAGTTGCTGAAGAAGCATTTGCAACCGGCAAGGAGTTTCCTAAGTTCACTTCTGGAGACACCATTACTGTCGCTTACAAAATTGTCGAGGGTACCAAGGAGCGCATCCAGCTCTACCGCGGTGTGGTCATTCGCATCTCTGGTGAGGGAAAGAAGAAGCGCTTCACAGTCCGCAAGATGTCTGGAACCGTAGGTGTAGAGCGTATCTTCCCCATCGAGTCTCCGAACATCGAAAGCATTGAGGTCAACAAGCGTGGTAAGGTGCGTCGCGCCAAGCTGTACTACCTGCGTAACCTCACTGGTAAGAAGGCACGTATTAAGGAGAAGCGCACCATCATTGGTGAGTAAGCTTCCATCCTTATTCATCTGGAGAGACTCAAGTTCTATACAGAACCTGAGTCTCTTCTTTTTATACCAGTTTTTAGAGTGGCGGCCTACCCTATCTCGTTTTTTTTGATTATATTTGCAAACGAAAAATGCAACAATACGACTTCATGAAAAAGAAAGCAATCCTTATGAACGGTATGGCAGCGTGTCTCTTGACGCTAACAGCATGCTCACGCCATTACCAACTGGCCTCTGTTGAAAGGACTCGCATCCTGATAGACCAACGCTACGATGCAACAGCGGACGTTGATGCCACCAAATGGATGGAGGCCTATAAGCCGAAGGTCGATTCCATGATGAGTCCCCGTGTAGGCAAAACTGCGAAATACCTGGCCGCCTACAGACCCGAAAGTGAACTGTCTAACCTGCTGACCGACATTCTGATGTGGGGCGGAAAGGCATTCCACGAGCAACCGGACTTCGCGGTATATAACATGGGAGGCATTAGGGCTGCTTTTGCTCAAGGCGACGTGAGCGTGGGCGATGTCATCGAAGTGGCACCGTTTGAAAACAAGATATGCTTCCTGACGCTCAAGGGAGAACAGGTATTGGAGCTCTTCAGCCAGATGGCTCTGAACGATGGCGAAGGTGTGAGCCATGGTGTGCAACTGGTCATCAGCAAAGACCACCGTCTGCTTTCTGCCAAGCTCCACGGCAAGGACATCGACCCTGCTGCCGACTACCGCATTGCCACCCTCGACTATTTGGCACAGGGCAACGATGGGATGGTGGCATTCAAGAAAGCTACCAACATACTCTCACCGACATCGGAAGAGAACAACATTCGCTTTATCATCATGAACTACTTCCGCGAGAAGATGGCTGGCGGACAGACGGTCGATGCCGTCAAGGAAGGAAGGGTGATCATTAAATAATGAAAATGAAAAATGAAGTGTTTATGAAAAAGAACATTATATTCATATTGGTCCTTGTCTTCAGTATCAGCACAGCCCATGGGCAGAAGACCAAAGAGTTAACCATCCTGCACACCAACGACACACATAGCTGTATCTACCCTCTCAGCGAGAACCTGGCCGACACCATGCTGGCCGGACGTGGCGGATTTCTCCGTCGCATTGCCATGCTGAAGGAAGAGCGTGCCAAAGACCCAGACCTATTGTACTTCGACAGTGGTGACTTCTCGCAAGGCTCACCTTATTACAGTATATATAAGGGCGATGTGGAGATTGGACTGATGAACCGCATGGGCATCGATGCCTCCACCATCGGCAACCACGAGTTCGACTTCGGCCTGGAAAACATGGCACGTCTATTCCGCATGGCCAACTTCCCCATCCTCTGCAGTAACTACGATTTCACAGGAACGCCTGTAGAGGGTCTCGTCAAACGCTATACCGTCATCAAACGTAAGGGAGTAAAGATTGGAGTCTTTGCCCTCGACCCGGAGATGGAAGGACTGGTCTCAACCCAGAACTGCGTGGGTGTGAGCTATCTCGACCCTGTGGCTACAGCCAACGAGATGGTGTCTCTGCTCCGTGGCAAGCTACACTGTGACCTGATCATCTGCATCTCTCACATGGGATGGATCAACAAGCAGACCATCAGCGACAAGGAAATCATTGCCCAGACGCGCGGCATCGACCTCGTGCTTGGCGGACACTCCCACACCTACCTCAAAGAACTGGAATATGCCGCCGACCTTGACGGAAAGCTCGTGCCCGTTGACCAAAACGGCAAGCATGGCATCTTCATCGGCAAGATGAAGCTCACACTGAAATAAAAGACGCGACTATTCAAAATAGACGGTAAAGGTTATCATCTTTGAGTGTGCTTCGCTGACTGCATTCGCAAAGCGAAGCATATTTTTGTTGCGTAAAGACTTGGGATGGTCGGTGTCCAGGCAGTTGCTGAGGCCATACATAAACTTCAACTCAGGACGGGCCTTGAAAAAGGGCAAATAAAAGTCGCAGCCGAAGCCAATCTCCAGAAAAGTATCGAAGCGCTTGAGCTTCAGGAAGTCATCGTCCTTGCCCGACAGATTGATCATCGGGTTTATGCCACCCATGAGATAGGGACGATAGTTGTTGAAACGCGGAGCTGCAAAAATCAGTTCCATGGCCGTGGAGATATAGGCCGACTTCATCTCCTGAAATTCCTCTTCCTTCGGATATGATGCATCGGGGGTGAAATTATGGAATGTGAAATGGCGGGTGCCGAAATACATGGCTGGAGCCAAACGGAACTGAAAGTTCTCATGCAGGCGCAACTCGCCCAAGACCCCGACATGAAATCCGGGGTCCCAACGGTCTTGATCAACTGTAACAATGCTCTCCACCGCCGTGCCATCATCGTTGGTAATCATTTGTGGGCCGGCATTCAACAATTCGATATCCTGCATGTGTGTGCCCAACAGAATACCGAAATGAAATTTGCGCAAATCAGTATAGGGCCTGTTCTGCACCTTCCGCTCCTGTGCCGACAACGATGTTGCCGTCATGAGCAACAACAATATATAATATATGACTTTTTTCATGTATTATATAAACGAGAAAACTAACTTCTTATTGTATTGTCTGTGAGTCGGAATTAGTTACACAACCAGCCGTTGAACTAAAAAATCTTTACATCGTCTTTTTGCAATCTGGAAAATGGTATTGCCAAAAAACATCTGTTTTTGGAGCTTTCTGATGCCGCCGCCAGCCAACATTGAAGTACCAACCATATTCAAGATAGTCCAAAAACTGGCCCACTTTACACTTCCAAAAGTTTTTCCACCACCTCAAACGCGTATTGGCTGACAAGCTCGGTGCGCTGACATTGGCTTCTAAAACGAGCGACTTTGGCTCTCAATACGAACGACTTTAGCTCCTGAAATGAACGACTTTAGCTCCTAAAGTGAATGACCTTTGAACCTAAAATGGACGACTTTCTATCGAAAAGTGGCTGACTTTAGCGATGAATGTGATCGGTTTATCTTCCATCGCTACTATCTATCCTTTTTATGATAAAAAGGTTGACTTTAAGGATGCGAAATACTTGCAAAATGAAGACCCTTGATTTTTATTTTTCAAAAACGCCCAAAATACTGTCCAAAATTCGAAGTTTTCTTGACAAAAAGTGGACTTCGTTCACTGAGGAGACCAAGTCGTTTGGATAGAACTTCCAACTTAAATTCCAATATAGCCTCCGGAGTTGAGTCAATTATTAAGAAATAGTATAAATTAAGAAAAAACCGCTCATCATTTATAGGTATTCGGAAGAAACTTTGTATCTTTGCATCGTACAAAAGTAGGTATCTGCTTGGTACGGAAGAGTAAACAATATTATTAACAATAAAACGAAATTATTATGGCTTACGTAATTGGTGACGATTGTATCGCATGCGGTACTTGCATCGACGAGTGTCCCGTAGAGGCTATCTCTGAGGGCGAAAAGTATTCAATCAATCCGGATCTTTGCACAGAGTGTGGAACATGTGCAGGTGTATGTCCGAGCGAGGCTATCAGCCTTCCCTAACAGACCCTATCATTTATTTATACGACCGTTTGCGTTAAGTTAAAAAGGTCGGTAGAAAACCCGACAGCGGCTTCATCATGATGGAGTCGCTGTTTTTGTATGGGCAGGATAGCTTCGCTTGTCCAATGAAGAAAACCATGTCGAGGGGAGTTATCGATTTTTCTTTGACGATACGGAACCATTCTTACGGATGGTAAGCGTGACATTCTGCAAACAATGGTTGACATGGTCAAAAAGAATGGAGGGATTCTGCCGGCGATTTTGGATGAAGACCTCCAAGTGGAGATGTTCTGTAGTAGCTTGTCCTGTGCGTCCGGTCAGACCGATGACATCGCCGGCCTTGACCTTCTGTCCAACCTTCACCAGGTTCTTAGACTGATGGCTATAGAGCGTAGTGACACCATTGCCATGTTTAATCTTGATACAGTTGCCATAGCCATGAAAGGGGCCAGACTGTATTACTTCTCCGTCAAAAGCAGCATGAATTTCATCGTTAGGCTTGGTCTTCAGGTCCACTCCCGAATGAGCATGTCCTCTTCTGCGATGGCCGTATGGACTGATAACCTTACAGCCTGGCAAGGGATATGCCCATTCGCGCTGTGGCATCTGTGAGAGATTCCACTGGAAAGAGTCGCCTTTCTGAAAAGGATTGCTGACCATGGCAGGCGTCAATCGTTCCGGACGGATGGTCTTGATTTCGATGCGTTCGCCTATTTTCTTGATCATGACAATCTGCCTGCGCAGTCGGTGGCTGTTGGGTTCAATGATGGTAGAGGGGTTTATGCGGCGACCATTGACCATGATGAAGAACTCGCAGAAGACTCGTATGCCTTCCGTCCCTACAATGGCGATGGTCTGCCCAGCCTTCACCTTGTCACCCACCTTCACCAGGTTCTGCGCATTGTTTCCATAAACAGTCTCCAGGCCATTATCATGTCTGACCACAATGACATTGCCAAAAGGAGGATTGTGCTTGGAAAGTCGCACCACACCATCGAACATGGCTTTGACGGCATCACCCTTCTTGGTAGTAATGATAAGGCTGGAGTTGTTCACCAATTCAGCATTCCCTACCGGCAACGGAAACGAGTATTCACTCTCATGCAGAGCCGTAAAATCGACATGGAAGGCATCACTGCGTTCAAAGAGTCGTGGTGTCTCCACGCTGATAGACTGTCTCTCAGCGGGTGTAAACTCATCTTTCACCTGTGCCGAAGCGGTCACGGTGAGTAGTAAGAGCACTATAGTCCACAAGCGTAGCACACGATCCTTCATAAATATTCTTATATTACTTCTCTTCTACTTCGAAATCATCGATTTCATCGTCATATTCAAAGTCTTCGAGGTCAACATACTCTATCTCTTCATCCTCGCCTTCCTGAGCCAGCTCCTGTGCGAAGCGACTCATATCCTTGTCACGATGAATCAAGGTATCCGTAGAAGTGATGACTTCCAGTTTGTTGGACTCTGAATTCAACTCTCGCCACAACACGTCCTTGAGCTCTTCCAGTCCATAACCTGTAACAGCCGAGATAAACACGACGGGGAGGTCGTCGGGCAGTGTCTCACGCAACATGTCGATGAGTTCTTCATCGAGCAGGTCACACTTGGTGACGGCCAACACCCGATGTTTACCTAGCATCTCGGGATTGAACTGTCGCAGTTCGTTGAGCAACACCTCATATTCATGTTTGATATTCTCTGTATCACCCGGCACCATAAAGAGCAGCAACGAGTTGCGCTCAATGTGTCTCAGGAAACGCAGCCCCAATCCTCTTCCTTCACTTGCTCCCTCGATGATTCCGGGGATATCGGCCATCACAAACGACTTGTTGTCGCGATAACCTACGATACCAAGTGAGGGTTCCATCGTGGTGAAAGGATAGTTGGCAATCTTCGGTTTAGCATTAGACAAGGCAGATACCAGTGTTGACTTTCCTGCATTCGGGAAACCAACCAACCCGACATCGGCCAAGAGCTTCAGTTCGAGAATGACGGTCATCTCTTCCATGGGCTCACCAGGCTGTGCATAGCGTGGAGCCTGATTGGTGGCTGTACGAAACTGGAAGTTGCCCAGTCCGCCGCGACCTCCTTTGAGGAGTACCACCTCTTGGCCGTCATAGCTCACATCGCAGACAAACTTTCCCGTCTCAGCATTATAGACAACTGTACCTGGCGGCACATCGACATAAATATCGTGGCCGTCAGTACCATGACATTTGTCTTTGCCTCCATTGCCTCCGTGCTCGGCAAAGATATGTCGCTGATATTTCAGGTGGAGCAGTGTCCAATAGTTGTGATTGCCGCGCAAGATGATACTGCCGCCCCTTCCGCCGTCACCACCATCAGGACCGCCGTTGTAGTTGTATTTCACATGCTTCAGATGCATGCTGCCACGGCCGCCCTTCCCGGAACGACAGAGAATCTTGACGTAATCGACGAAATTGCTTTCCATTCTGTTTGGTTATAGAGACAAAGACAATAAAACAAACACTATAGCTTATCTATCACCTGACAGATATCAGCAAAGATGCGGTCAAGTTCACCAAGACCATTGATATGATAGTGGATGCCTTCACGATTATACCAGTCGATGAGCGGCATGGTCTGACTATGATAGACGTTGAGACGCTTCTTTATTGTCTCCTCGTTGTCATCGGTGCGGCCACTCTGCTGCCCACGAAGAATCAGACGCTTCATAAGCTCATCCTCCGGAACATCGAGCTCTATCATAGCTGCCACCTTATGACCACGCTCTGCCAACATCTTCTTCAGAGCCTCAGCCTGCGGTATGGTTCGGGGAAAGCCATCAAAGATGACACCTTCGTGGTCACAGCCATGCTTGTCATAGACGGAAGCCAAAATGCTGATCATCAACTCATCAGGAATAAGCTGTCCCTGATCAATGAAGCGCTGGGCTGTCTTACCGAGGTCTGTTCCATTCTTGATTTCACTGCGAAGCACATCACCCGTAGATATATGACCGAAGCCATATTTCTCTATCATCATGTCGCTCTGCGTTCCTTTGCCGGAACCGGGCGCACCGAAAATTACTATATTCTTCATACTATATAAATACTTGATGCTTACTGATTGAAAAGAAGCAGTTTGAGACTTTATATTGACACAATAAAAACTACTCCACAATGGTGTAAATATCTCTCAGGTTACGTCCTTGCTGGTCGTAGTCGAGCCCATACCCCACAATGAACTCATTGGGAATCTCCATGGCAGCATATTCAACATGGAGATCCACCTGAAGTTTTTCAGGTTTAAGGAGCAGTGTGCAAATATGGATAGAGGCAGGATTTCTGGTGCCAAGCGTTTCCAGCATGCGCTTCATGGTCAAGCCTGTGTCAACAATGTCTTCCACGATGACAATTGTACGACCCGACAAATCCTCGTTGATACCAATAACTTCCTTGATGGAACCCGTTGACGTGGTACCCTGATAGGATGCCAACTTGACAAAAGAGATTTCACAGGGAATAGTAATCATACGCATTAAGTCAGCAGCAAAAATGAAAGAGCCGTTGAGCACTGCCAGAAACAATGGGTTCTTACCAGCCATGTCATGATTGATACGATCTGCAACAGCTTGTATGCGCTGCTGAATTTCAGCCTCCATAATAGAAGGACGGAACTTCTTGTCCTTAATTTGAATAATATCCATAAATATGTTTTAGGCGTTTTATCGATGCAAAGTTACGAATTTTTATCGAATTTTCGTATCTTTGTCGCAAAAACTATTAACTAAGAGTTCTAATATGAAGAATAAGAGGCTTTGGGTAGCATGTGCATCCATGCTCTTCACACTGACCACATGGTCGCAAACACTAACAACAGAGGAACTGCGCGACTCTGTAGAAGCTTTGAACGACAGCATCATGTCCAGTCTGAGAAACCGCATTCAAGAACTGGAATTGAAAGAAATCATGATGCAGGAGCAGCTGGACATCAGCGGAAAGAGTGCCCGGTTGGACTCATTGCGCACAGCAGAACGGAAGGCACGCATTGACTCACTTCGTCTGATTACCGTTGGTGCACCACTCGTCATAGAAGGTGACACCTTGCTCACCTTCTATGCCCGGAAGGGAGGCATGCTGCCAGATGCCCGCGCCACGAGTGCAAGAGAAAAGATAATCGCTCTGGGCCGACGCCTCACTTTACATACCGACTCCATCTTTGTCTTCGACGGTGACGGTACAACAGACATCATGTCCGGGAACGAGGTCCTGATGAGCATTACTGACATGGATGCCATGTGGCAGAACACCACTCGTGTCAAGCTGGCTGAACAATATCGTGCGGCCATCGACAGCAAAGTAAAAAAACTACATGAAGAATATGGCCTGCGCCAAAAAATCATCGGCATACTTTTGGCAGCACTCATCCTCGTTGTGCTATATCTTCTCATCCGCGCCACCAACTGGTTGTTCCGCCGCTGGCGTTTCAGACTGACTCGACGTCTGTTAGTACGCTTCAAAGCACTGGCAACCAAGAACTACGGACTACTCAGTTCCCACAGACAAGGCATCCTCGTCATTTCCACCCTGAATCTTTTACGCTATGTGATTATCTTCTTCCTGCTCATGGTAGCTGTACCCCTGCTATTTTCTATCTTCCCGGAAACAAAGACCTTCACTTATGTCCTTTTGGGATATATCTGGAATCCAGCAAAGCAAATCCTGCTATCAGTCGTGGGCTACCTACCAAACCTTATCCAAATTATCGTGATATTCTTCTGCTTCCGCTATTTAGTGAAGGGATTGCACTACATTGCCGGAGAAATTGGGGCTGGACGAATCAGGCTCAACGGTTTCTATTCCGACTGGGCAGAACCAACCTATTACATATTGCGGCTACTGGCCTACTCCCTGATGTTTGTCATGATATGGCCACTATTGCCCAACAGTAACTCACAGATCTTCCAAGGAGTGTCTGTTTTCATCGGAATCATCGTATCTTTAGGCTCCACCTCTGTCATTGGAAATGTGGTTGCCGGATTGGTGATGACCTACATGAGACCGTTCCACATCGGTGACTACATCTCATTTGAGGACACTGAAGGCGAAGTCATCGAGAAAACCGTTCTGGTGACTCGCATCCGCACAAAGAAGAACAACGTCATCACCATCCCCAACTCATCACTTCTGGGCTCCAAGACCTCCAACTACACCTTTGCAGCAAAGAACTATGGCATCATCCTACACACCAAGATTACCATAGGCTACGACGTGCCCTGGCAACAGGTTGAACAACTCATGCTGGCCGCTGCCGAAGAGACACCCGAGGTAAAGAAGACGCCTAAACCCTTCGTACTCACCACAGAACTGAATGATTTCTATATAGAGTATGAACTCAATGCCTACACCGCCCGGTCGAAAGGTCTGTTCAACATTTACTCCACCTTGCATCGGAACATCCTGAATCAGTTTAACCAAGCCGGTGTAGAAATCATGTCACCACACGTCATTGCCCGCCGCGACGGTCTGGATATCCAAATACCCGCAAAGTCATGAATTAACTCCCTTTAACTACTTTAACAACAAGAATATTCATTAGAAAGATAAAAATTTGTACCTTTGCAGATTGAAAGTATTCCATCATCTTGAACCGTAAACCGAATTCACATGAAACTTTTCACAGGCAGCCAGATCAAGGAACAAGACACATACACCATAGAACACGAGCCTATCAAGGCCATTGACCTGATGGAGCGTGCCGCAAAAGCTATTACACATGCTATCACTGAACGATGGGATCAAAGGAAGAAAGTGGTAGTATTTGCCGGACCTGGCAACAACGGCGGCGATGCCCTGGCCGTTGCACGCATGCTGAGCGAACAGGGATACACCACAAACTGCTATCTGTTTAACATCCATGACAAGCTCTCCGACGAGTGTGCTGCCAACAAGCTGCGTCTGTTGGACCAGAAACGCGTGAACAACTTTACAGAGATTACGGTCAATTTCGACCCCCCCGTGCTGGATGAAAACACACTGATTGTTGACGGAATCTTCGGAGTAGGACTGAACAAGCCACTGGCCGGCGGCTTTGCATCGCTGGTGAAATATATCAATCAGTCAAAAGCTACCGTCGTCAGCATCGACATACCGTCGGGACTGATGGCTGAAGACAATACTTATAATGTCAAAGCTAACATCATCAAAGCCGACCTAACGCTCACCATCGGACAGAAGAAACTCTCCATGATGCTGGCTGACAACCAGCCCTACTTCGGTGAACTGAAGATTTTGGACATCCGACTCTCCAAGGAATATACCGAACGTACGGACAGCCGATACAACATCATCGAGGCCAGCGACATAAGACCGCTACTACGCAAGCGCAATGAATTTGCCCACAAGGGGCAGATGGGCAATGCCCTTATCGTTGCCGGCTGCTACGGTATGGCCGGAGCAGGTGTCCTGGCAACCAAGGCCTGCCTGCGAACAGGAGCCGGACGTGTGACGGCCCGCATCCCCAAACGCAACTACAATATCATGCAGATCAGCGTGCCAGAGGCCACCTTACGGATTGACACTGAAGAGACCTGTTTTGCCAACCCCATCAACAGCGAGGATTTTGACGCCCTGGGCATCGGACCCGGACTGGGAACTCAGGAGAACACAGCTATTGCCATGATTTCCCAAATCAGGAGTTCTCAATGCCCTATCGTCATCGATGCTGACGCACTGAATATACTCTCCAACCACCGGGCCTGGATGCAGCAGCTACCCAAGGGCATCATCATGACACCCCATCCCAAAGAACTGGATCGTCTGACCGGAAATGTCAGCAACGGATGCTACGAGCGGCTGACCAAGACTCAGGAACTGGCAAACAGGCTGCAAGCCTACATCATTTTGAAAGGGCACTACTCGGTACTATGCACGCCCGATGGCAAAGCCTTCTTCAACTCTACCGGCAATGCCGGCATGGCGACAGCCGGTAGTGGTGATGTCCTAACAGGTATCCTCACCGCCTTGTGTGCCCGAGGCTACAGCCAACAGGAAGCTTGTTTGCTGGGAATGTACCTGCACGGACTGGCTGGCGACATCGCTGCCCGCGAGAAGGGCATGGAAAGTCTTATCGCCAGTGACATCATCGACAACCTTCCGTTGGCTTTCAAAGAGTTGACACTATAAAAAGTTTCATACATCTGAACATGGAAATGAACACATACAAAAAAACATGGCGGCAGCTGCTGCTCAGTGCCGTAACCCTTTTCGCCTGCCAGTCATCATTGGCACAAATACCCTCAGAGGGCATGTCGTACTACTTGCCACAGACGGAGATGGTCTTCACTTTTCTGGTGGAAAAGACATCCTTCACCCCAGGCGAACTGGCCGAATACGCCCAGCGCTACCTCAAAGCCAGAGATGCGGGGACAGCCCCTTTGACCACATACCGTATCGTGGACATCAAAATGAACACCATCGGTCGTCCCGACACCACGAAGCACTTTACTCTGGCACTGGACAAGCGGTTCAGCATCAGTGAACTACATCGTACAGACTATGGCGTGCTGACAGCCATCAATACGACCAACCCCTACCAGGAACCGGAAGCCATTCCCTTCCAACCTGCAGCCAAGCCGAAGCCTCTGAACCCGCGCGACTACATGAACGAAGACATCCTCACCGCTACGAGCAAGGCAAAGATGGCACAGCTCATCGCCCAAGACATATACGACATTCGCGACAGCCGCAATCAGCTGCAACGCGGACTGGCAGAGTTTATGCCGAAGGACGGAGAACAACTACGCATCATGCTCAACGGACTGGCAACACAAGAGCAGGCACTCAGCCAACTATTTGTCGGAACGACTGAGATCGACACTACAGAGGTGACACTGGTCTATGTACCCCGCACCGTTACAGACAGGGAAGTATTCTTCCGCTTCTCTAAATATTATGGAATGACGGATGCCGACGACCTCGGTGGTACACCTTATTATATTAGCGTCACTCAAGAGCAAGGGGTGGACAATAACAGTTTGCCACAAGATCCGAAGGCTATGAAGGACAACATCAATCTCTATGTCAACACTCCTGGTAAAATCAAGGTGTCACTGACTACTGACGAAAGAACACTGAAAAACTACACTTTCTATGCCGCTCAGTTTGGCAACATTGAAAACCTAAGCGGTGCTCTCTTTGGCAAGAAACAAACTTCCAAGATTGTTCTCAACCCCATCACCGGAGGCATTGAAAGCATTACGGAAGAACTTCTGAAGTAATAATATAGAGGAATCCTTGAAATAATAATATAGAGAATATCCTGAAACATCTTTAGGAGTTTAGAAGGAATGAGAATTCCTTCTAAACTCCTAAACTTTTTTAGAAATGCACGACCTGCTTCCTATTATCGTAGGTTATGGTCTTGACTTCTCCCGTAGCGACATTGACAAGACGGAAAGAGCGCTGCTGCAACATGCCGGGGAAGACACCTTGACAGTCTTCAATGGTCAGCGTCTGACTGCGTTCTTTCCAGTGGAAGACAATCTCGGAATAGCGACCGTCTTCGTAGCCATAGCCGTCTCCCTCATCCTCATAGAGCGTAAACGAAGCGTCACGCCCCGGATAAAGACGCAGTTCCAACTCGTCCCATTTCTTTTCAGACGTATATTGCATCTCTGGTCCGATGGGTATGATACTTCCTTCGCGTACGAAGAGCGGAATGGTCTTAATGGTTGTAGGAACAGGAACTTCCCGGCCACCAGCATATTTCTTTCCATCAGCATACGCATACCATGCTGTACCTCTGGGCAGATAGACCTTCGTTGTTCTGGGAGCCATAAAATCAACGGAGGCCTTCGCACCCTCTTCCCAGCCACCTTTTTCTTCTGTATATTGTGCCTTGACAACTGGTGCCACCAGCAAAGAACGGCCAAAGAGATATTCGTCCGTCATGTCTTTCACCTTGGCATCAGCAGCGAAGTCCATCATCAATGCCCGCATGAATGTTCCACGATGGCGGGTTACATCCCAGGAGGTGCTATATATGTAAGGTAGGAGTCGGTAGCGCAAGCTTATGGCTTCTGTCAGGGCATCATAGACGGGTTCGCCTTTCTGACCGAAATAGTAAATCTCACGATAGGTATCGGTGCCGTGGGAACGCATCATCGGGCAAAAGGCACCAAACTGCATCCACCTGACATAGAGTTCCTGAAACCTCGGGTTGCGACAGCCCGACGTGGGGTCGCCGCCTTTATTGTAAGAACCCGAGAAGAAACCACCGATGTCACTGTTGAAATTTGGATTTCCTGTCAACGAGAAGCTCAACCCCATGGGAATCTGGTTGCGCAAGTTTTGCCAGTTACTTCCCACATCACCTGTCCATACGTTGCTACCATATCGTTGCTGACCAGCAAAGCCGGAGCGTGTATAGATAAATACACGTTTCCTCCCCTCAGTGTCTGTCTTACGCTGATGCTCATAGACACCCTTCACGCACATCAACGGAAAGGCGTTGCGCACCTTGCGATAGGTACCTAAGGACGTAGGTTCATCGAGGTCGCTCTCCTTGTAGCTATGGTGGTCGGGGTCGGTAGAATCCATCCACCATGCATCGACTCCCATGTCATAGAGCCTACGAAGATGTTTCCAATAGATATCGCGAGCCTCTTCGGTGTAAGGTTTATAGACTCTTACGCCAGAGGGATAGTCCATGTTGGGCGGCCAGGCAGAAAGTCCACTCTGCGGCCATGTCTCGAAGTTGAACAAGAGGTTCTTTTCGTTCATGTCGCGGTAGCCCCGGGTATGAGGACCAAAACTTTGCCAGATGCTGATGGCAAACTTTGCATGCTGACGGTGCACATGGTCAATCATCTGTTGGGCGCGACTGAACTCCGGATTCAGAAACTCCATAGCATTCCAGAGATAGTTGGAATCCCAATACTGCCAGTCGAGCACAATGCCGTCGAGGGGAATGCCCAGTGTACGGTAGCGATCTACCACGTCTGTCAGTTCGCTACTGCTCTTATATCTTTCACGACTCTGCCAGAAGCCATAGGTAAACATCGGCAGCATGGGGACATCGCCTGTTAACTGACGAATGAGGGCTACAACACCATCAGCTGATCCGCCATACATAAAGTAATAGTCCACCCCGTCTCCCACCTGAGAGTCAAAGGTCAGTCCCTCTTTGGAATGGTCGGTGAGCTGGGTTGGCGAATAATTATCCCAGAAGACACCATAGCCCTTGATGCTTTGAAAGATGCTTTGATAGTCTTCCAGATTCGACTGTACCATCAGCCGGTCCTCACCGCGCTGGTTCAGTTTGCCATTTTCCATCAAGCCGATGCCATAGACAGCCTCATCGGGCTCTAAAGCGAATGTCTGCGACACCTTGTAACATCCTGTGTCTGCGCCTTGGGAGATGGGTATGACGGCATGGTGTCCTTCCTTCAAGAGGGTCTTTCCTCGATGTTGAAAGCAGACATGCCCCGTGAGGTGGTCAATAGTGACAGTCAGTTTCGACGAGCTAACCAATGTCTGGCCTTTCTTACGTTTCACAGCAGGAGGTGTGTTGTCGGGTTCCATGCAGACCACAAGGCTCTGGCGCGCGCCATCAGGATTAACACCTGCGGCATATTTCTCAACACGTACGATAGAAGGAGTGTAGAATGTGACTCGACACAACTGGCCGTCAGCATAGCTGACATCCACCGCATGACCGCTTTGACCCCAAAGCAGGATGGGCATCAATGCCAGCATAAGAGAAAAGAATCTGAGTTTCATGTTTTACAATAGTTTTAAAGGAGAAAAGTGGGGGTTAGCATTAAAGGAGAATAGATGGGTTAGCTTGAAGAGAAGAAAAAAGCGGGAGCACCTATTTCTTGTGTCCCGCCTCTTCCAATTCAATTATTTTGCTTAACGTAACGTCCGATTACTTTGCGAGCTTACCATCAGAACCAAGCACATCCACAATCTTGTGAATATACATCTTCTTCATGTTCTCACGGGCAGGCTTCAGATACTGACGAGGATCGAAGTGATCGGGATGCTCTGCCAGATACTTACGAATAGCTGCAGTCATGGCCAGGCGAGAGTCTGAGTCAATGTTGATCTTGCAGACAGCACTCTTAGAAGCCTTGCGGAGCTGCTCCTCGGGGATGCCAACTGCGTCGGGCAGCTTGCCACCGTATGCGTTGATGGTGTCAACCTCATCCTGGGGTACAGAAGAAGAGCCGTGGAGCACGATGGGGAATCCGGGAAGCTTCTTCTCAATCTCTTCCAACACATCGAATGCGAGTGGCGGGGGAACGAGCTTGCCTGTCTTCGGGTCGCGTGTGCACTGCTCGGGCTTGAACTTGTATGCACCGTGAGAGGTACCGATGGAGATAGCCAAAGAGTCGCAGCCTGTACGAGTAGCGAAGTCGATTACCTCTTCGGGTTTGGTGTAGTGAGACTCCTCTGCTACGACCTCATCCTCAACACCGGCGAGCACACCGAGTTCACACTCTACTGTAACATCATATTTGTGAGCATACTCTACAACCTGGCGGGAGATGCGAATATTTTCCTCATAAGGCAGTGAAGAACCATCATACATCACGCTGGAGAAGCCCATATCGATACAGTCCTTGCAAAGCTCGAAGCTGTCACCGTGGTCAAGGTGTAACACGATTTCAGGATTTTCGCAGCCGAGCTCCTTAGCGTATGCAACGGCACCCTCTGCCATGTAGCGAAGGATGGTAGCGTTGGCATAGTTGCGCGCGCCTTTAGAAACCTGCATGATGACAGGAGACTTTGTCTCTACTGCAGCCTGGACGATAGCCTGCATCTGCTCCATCGTGTTAAAATTGAATGCGGGGATAGCATAGCCACCAGCCACTGCTCTTTTGAACATCTCGCGAGTGTTGACGAGACCTAAATCTTTGTAATTAACCATAGTTCTATTAATATTTAAAAATTATGTTCCGACTGCAAAATTAACATTTTCTTTTTGCCTGACAAAATGTTCTGAACCTTTTTCATTTGGCTCTTAAGTTAAAAAGGTTTATTTCTCGACTTTATGACAACAAAAGCGGGAAAATGCAAACCTCACTTTGCATTTTCCCGCTCACAACTTAACTATCTTCTACTTTTGAAAGTTTACTACTCTTTCAGTTTTCCTGACCTATCACCTTCCAGAGGCAGGCTGCCAAAGCGCCACCAGCCAGCGGACCAATGATGAAGACCCACACATTAGCCAAGGCCTCGCCGCCCTCGAAGAGGGCCGGACCGATGGAGCGCGCGGGATTCACGGACGTACCGGTGAAATGAATGCCGACAAGGTGGATGAGAATCAAGCTCAGGCCGATGGCCAGACCTGCGAAGTTATTGGTAGCGCCATTGGTCTTCGATGTGGCACCCAGCACCACAAGCACAAAAATCATGGTCAACACGACCTCTACAATCAGTGCGTTAGCAACGCCAAAGGTGCAACCATTGGCTCCTGTAGCAGTGGTAATGACGGCGTCAGGTCCCGCTGAGGCTACGATGCCGGCCAGCGCTGCAGCGGCTATGATGGCTCCAACAACCTGAGACAGCATATACATGCCACAGTCTTTGGCACCCATGCGCCCACTCAGAAACACGCCCAGCGTAATGGCGGGATTGATATGGCAACCAGAGATTCCACCAATGGTGTATGCCATGGCGACAACCGAAAGACCAAATGCAACAGCAGTACCTACAATAGAGGCGGTATCACTGCCACAACCTAAAGCTACGGCTGTGCCGCAGCCCAAGAATGTTAGTACGAACGTACCTACCATTTCTGCTAAATACTTTTTCATAATCTGTGACTTTATTGTTAAACAAATCTACATTTAAAAAAACGATTGTGTAGTTTTTTTATTACATTTCACATGTCAACATTTGTTAACAGATGCAAACTTTTTAAAAAAGAGTAATAAATTACAATTATTTCTTTTCAAAAAGTTTTGGTTATTCAGAAAAAAAGCGTATCTTTGCAATGTGTTTTTCATAGTATTAGATTTAAGGTTAACAAGGTAGGGCTCAGCGGAGCCCATTTTTTTTGCACCAAACCGTTATAGCTCTTTCTCCGCACGTTAAATCATGAAATGAGCTATAAGCCCCATATTTCTTAGAAATATTCTGACAACGGCTTTTTTCGATCTGGGAAAGTCAAAAGGCAAC
>CAMNOK010000023.1 GCA_946546825.1 uncultured bacterium | reverse complement strand
CATTAGGAGTCTGTTCCCTAAGTCGCACTTATGGGAATCATAGATAGTACAAAAAAGAAGGTGTGTCATTTGACACACCTTCTTTCTAATATAAGGGATAAAAGCTTTATTGCATGTCATAGACAATCTGCATGAGCTCTTTGCCCAGTTCGTCAGCTTCCTCCATTGTATGAGCCTCACTATAGACGCGGATGATGGGCTCTGTATTTGACTTGCGGAGGTGTACCCATTTGTCAGGGAAGTCAATCTTTACACCATCAATATCATTAACCTTGGCATCTGGGGCCTGGGCGAACTTTTCTTTTACCTTAACGAGGATGGCATCAACATCGGTCTCTGGTGTTAGGTCGATGCGGTTTTTGGCAATGAAGTAGTTGGGGAAACTCTTACGTAGCTCGCTGATCTTCATTCCTTTCTGTGCCAAAGAAGATAAGAACAGAGCTATGCCTACCAAAGCATCGCGGCCATAGTGGCTCTCAGGATATATGACACCGCCATTACCCTCACCGCCAATCACGGCATGAACTTTCTTCATCAGAGTCGTGACATTAACCTCACCTACGGCTGAGGCGCAATACTGACCGCCATGTTTTTCTGTGACATCGCGCAGAGCGCGGGTAGAAGAGAGATTGGAGACTGTATTACCTGGTGTGTGGCTTAATACATAGTCGGCTACGCTTACCAACGTGTATTCTTCACCAAACATCTCACCATCCTCGCAGATGAAAGCCAGACGGTCAACGTCGGGATCCACAACGATTCCTAAGTCATAACCTCCATTTTTCAATTCACCCATGATGCCTCCCAGATTCTTGGCCAGAGGTTCTGGGTTATGGGCAAAATCACCTGTGCAGTCTGGATTGAGGAACTTATATTCCACACCCAGTTGGTCGAGTAAATTGGGAAGGATGATACCACCCACAGAGTTGATGGAGTCAACGATGACTTTGAAGTGGGCATTGCGGATGGCTTCACGGTCAACCAACTTCAGGGCCAGCACGCTGTCAATGTGTTTCTGATCAAAACTGTTATCCTCGCAATAATGGCCAAGCTTGTCCACTTCTGCATATTCAAAATCTTCGCGTGCAGCGATGTCAAGAACCTGTGCGCCATCGGCTGCTGTCAGAAATTCACCTTCATTATTTAACAACTTCAATGCATTCCATTGACGAGGATTATGGCTGGCTGTAATGATGATGCCACCATCTGCCTCTGCCCAGCGCACCGCAAGTTCAGTAGTAGGAGTGGTGGCAAATCCGATGTTCACGACATCATAGCCCATACCCATAAGGGTTCCGCAGACCACATTTTTGACCATCTCACCAGAGATGCGACCATCTCGGCCCACCACAATACGATTGTTGTTGGACTTTCCGCTACGACGGATAAAGGTAGCATAGGCGGATGTGAATTTGACAATGTCAAGCGGATTAAGCGTATCACCTGAGCGACCGCCGATGGTTCCGCGAATGCCTGAAATAGATTTGATCAGTGTCATTGGCTATTAATAGTTTTAAGTTAAAATATTCGTTACATGAAAGTCTCCCCCAATTGACTAAAGCCTATATCCCCCTTTGGTAGCTAATGTCATAGAGACAGGGATAGACACTCTGTGAGGCATAGGCCTGCCCTTGTGTATGAGGGACGATGAGACGTACTTTGGCAATGCCTTCCTTACTCTGTCGCCCGAGATTAATATAGGGGAGTGGGGCGAGCCATCCTGCTGGTACGGCAGCTCCATAAGTACTACTCATCAAAGATGGGGTCATAAAAGAGGCTGTATAGGTGCCGGAATTGTTACTTACGGACATCTTGTCATAGGTTGATGAGTAATAAAGTATATCATTGGTCAACAAAATGGAATCGGCTCCCAGCAGCAGGTTACGCTCTGTGAACCGACAGAGGACCTTGGCTTCTTCACCATCTTTCAGCTTCTCGCCAGAGCCTTTACGGATAATCTGCATATATACACCGCTGGAACTCAGATAGACAAACTGGTTGCGGCTGATGTCTGTCATACTGTCCTGCATGAAGAACTTTGCTTCATTTATGACTTCTGCTCCCGTTTGGGTCAGATAGCTCATAATAGCAGCACGTTCACGGTCTTTTTGCTCGGCATAGGTTTCCGAATCATCACATGATAGAAGAGTCATTATTCCTACAAAAGCCAATAGCAAATATGTCAGTTTTTTCATATTCTTCAGTTAAGTACTTTCTTTTTGCAAAGTTAATAAAAAGCAGGAATACAAAAAAACAAAAGCGGAAAAACTTCCGCTTTGTTTGTGTTTTTTAAGAATGCCATGAAGGTGAATGTATTAATTAATACTGGAAGGAAGCTATGGCTTCACGAGTAATGCGCTCTGCTTCATCCATGCTGCAATAAAGATGACCGCCACTGGCATTTAGATGACCACCGCCGTTAAAGAACTGTTCTGCCATCTTGTTGCAGGGGAAATCATCTACAGAGCGCAAACTGACCCACACCGTGTTGTCACGTCGGTCATCTTCACGCAGAGAGATGGAAAGTTTCATTCCTTTGATGCGCAGTGGCTCATTGACCAAACCTTCTGCATCTCCCTTGATGAAATGAAAGTCTTTCATGTCCTGACGTGTGATGGTGAAATAGCAGGCATGGTGTTCTTCTATGACAGTAAGGCGATTGCTCATCAGGTGGCCGCGCAGTCGGATGGCCCAGCAGCTATAGTTGTTATAGACATTGCGGTAGATCTTGTCTTTGTCAATGCCTTTGGTTAGCAGTTGACCAATGATGAAGAATATCTCCGGACAGTTGGAGTTGTAAGTGAAGCCCCCGGTATCGGTCATCATGCCACAGTAGATGTCAACGGATTCCTTTCGCGTCATATTTTCAAAACCTCCCAGTTGGTTGACAATGCGAAACACTAACTCGCAAGTGGAACTTAGGTCGGGGCGTGACAGGGTAAGTGTTGTCTCCATCTGTGGATTCAGATGATGATCTATCATCACGCGTTGGCCTTTTGCTTTGTCCAGAGCATCTTTCATCTCATCTACGCGACTGCTTTCGTTGAAGTCCATACAGAAGATGAGGTCTGCTTTCTGAAGTAACTCGTCAGCAAGATTACGCTTGCGGTCATAGCGAATGATACGCTCTGTTCCTGGCATCCATTGTAGGAAGTCGGGATAAGCATCTGGCGTGATGATGACAGGTAGCTTACCCTGGCGACGCAGGTACTCGTTCCATGCCAGTGAGGATCCCAGTGCATCGCCGTCTGGAGACTTGTGACAGGTGATGACAATATGAGAGCAGGCCGCCAGCAACTCTTGCAGTTGGGCGGCCTGCTGTTCGGTCATGATATTTAAGTTCATTTAAAAGAGCTTGTTGGGATAAACACCGTCGTCAACGAGTTTTTTGATGCGAGCTACAGTGGCTTCGCGGTCAGCAGCATAGGTAACACCAAACCATTTAGAGGTAGTGTCGAGAACTTCTACGGTACTTGTCCCCTCGTTGATGAGCTTGCTCACCATGAGCGGTATAAAGAACTCGGCTTTAAGGTTCTCCATATTCTTCGGATCGCTCAGGAACTCCTTGAAGTACTCCTCTGAATGTTCAAAATAGTCGGGAGTGAAGCCCCACATGTTCATAGAAACGGGTACATTCTCGTCCAGACCAATCCATTTCTCACCATCCTTGTAGCTGATGATGCCATCAACGCGCATGATTTCGGTGCGTTCTACGACCTCTACAAGGTGGTGGTTGTTATCAAATTCGCATACACCACGAGCTACGCTTCCATTTTCAGAGAGCGTGTTACAGCAGCGGAATCCTACCATGGCATATTTGTTAGTGGAACCTTCTGGCAGGTTTGACAGGAACTGCCCAATCTTCATAAAGGCATCTCGGCCATAGAAGTCATCACAGTTGATGACGCAGAAAGGCTCCTTAATAACATCCTTACCCATCAGCACGGCATGGTTGGTACCCCAAGGTTTCTGACGACCTTCGGGAACACTGAAACCAGCAGGTAGTGCATCAAGTGCCTGGAAGCATAACTCGCAGGGAACCTGTCCTTCATATTTAGATAGAATCTGGGTACGGAACTGCTCCTCAAAATCCTTGCGGATAACCCATACAATCTTGCCAAATCCAGCCTGGATAGCATCATAGATGCTGTAGTCCATAATGGTCTCACCGTTCGGTCCCAGACCATCCAACTGTTTCAAACCACCATAACGACTACCCATACCAGCAGCCAACAAAAATAATGTAGGTTTCATAGTTTTTCGTTTTTTATGTTTTAGTGTTATAATGAAAGTTTTATTTTGCTACCGCAAAGTTACGAATTTTTTTCATAATACTTAATGTCTCATCCTTATTAAATGTTAAATAGAGAATGTGTTATCTATGAAAGTAATATCGTAAACGATGCTCTTATTGCTCCAAAATAGAGAATTCTGCACCTGTTGCGTAGTCTTGACCGTCTTGTGACGACAGAGCGGTGAAACGCAGATAGCGAGCTTTCACAGGCGAAGTGAAAAGCACGCGTTTCTCTTTCTGATTGTTTTCAAACTTACCCTCGCAGAGGGGTGAACTCCAGGTCTTTCCATCGAGACTGGTCTGAATCCGATAGTCTTTGATGTTTCCATTCTGTGAATCCTGTCGGGGCAGATACACAAAACCCTTGAGCATCTTGATTGTTCCGCAATCGAAATCCACCCAGTGGGGGAAGTTGGCTACGGTAACACTCCACATGGTGTGCCAATAGGTGGCAGGATTTCCGTCAACCAGATGCTCTGCATCGCCTTCTCCGCTCTCTACGCTGCTGGCGAAGCTCACAGTAACAGGTACGTTTTCAATACGGCTAAACTTCTGTTCATAGATGATACTTGGCTCTCTGCTGTCGTAGATACGGATGATTCCTCCCTCACGCAAATTGATGGCACCAGTGTAATGGTTGAACTTGGGCTTCTGGAAATTCTTTCCTGCCTTGGGTAGGGCATACATCAGTTGGGCGTCGTTGTCCTTACTTACAACCGTCACATTGCCCTCAGCATCACGGAGAATGGTGAGCGGAGAAATGCCAGTAAGAACATGACGAGAGGTTCGTGTGGCATGTTTGGAGGGCTTGATGATGAATGCAAACGTCTGTGGAATGGCTTTCACACGATCGTACTCCAGTGGACCACCTTGTCCGCAGCTGTTGCCACCCAGTCCGGTGATGGCTTTGTCAAGATGTAGGTAGATGCCGTCACTGGTAGGTAGTTCATAGGGATGCTTTGCCACGCGCATCTGTTGAGCTGAATAGGGAAGGGCAGAGACAGACATTGGTTCATCGGAGGCAAAGAATACACCTGCTCCTGAATCGTCGGTCAGCAAACACCAGCGTGTCTCCTGGTGGTTAGCCATATCCTGTGGCTTAGGGAAGTTCTCAAATTCTTTCTCCACCTTATTATTATATATTCCGATATTCTGTGAGGTTTTGCGATCGGGATAGTTGTCAATGGGGCCACGTCCGTAGTAGCTCAGATTGTCGAACTGCTTGGAAAGTTTCATGGCATAGCCTAAACGCGGCAATACCAGTGTGGGTTTATTGGAAGTAATTGAGGAGTGAAGCTCAATGGAACCGTCAGGACGTATGGTGTAGTTTTGGTTGGTTATGAACTTAAATTCGTTGCCGGGAGCTTGCGATTCTACATTGAAAGCTAAGATAACAGCACCGCCAGGACGATTCTTTAGGATGGTCACTTTTCGAGTGACATGTTGTAACTGGTCGAGGCCGTTGTCATGCCAGCCACGTTCGGCCCAGTTGTCGTTGTTCACAGGGGCGCGGTAGGCATCGAGCTTCGGACCATTACCATCTGATATCATGGCCTTTCCATCGTATTCCAAACTATGGATATTACCTTGCAGACAGTCGAAGACCAAGCGGAAGTCTTTTCCTGTGATTTCTAATTTGTTGTCTTCAAGTTCTGTCGTCTTCAATGCCTCTAACGTGCTGTCGTCAACACTCGAATTCCTCTGCACTCCCTGTGCTTCTTTTATCATCAGTTGTTCTTCTGCTTGCACATAGCCAGCCTTGGCCCACGGCATATCTTCTTTCAACAGGAACTGTATGGTGATGAAATATTCTTTGTTTGTGTCGAACGATTTTGGGTCTATATCGCTGAGTGCCACTTGCTTGTGTGTGCGTGGAGCAACACTTCCAATGTCCAGTTTGCCACGTTTCACTTCCTGACCGTCAGCAAGGAGGATGTATTGTACATCGTAGCCGGTGAGGTCATCGGTATAATAGTTTTTGTTGAAGATGTCAAGGGCCGTCTTTGAGTCATCGGCCCACTTGACACCAACATACTGATATACTTTTTTCACTTCGTAATACTGAGGCTTGGGTTCCATATCTCCAAAGATAATGCCATTCATCACAAACTCACGGTCATTGGGGAAATCACCATAATCACCGCCATAGGCCAGATAGCGCTTTCCGTCCTTGGTGTAATTATACATAGACTGGTCGATCCAGTCCCAAATAGCACCACCACAAAAGAAGTTGGTTGATTCAATAGCCTCCCAATAGTCCGCAAGGTTTCCTACGGCATTACCCATGGAATGGGCATACTCGGAAATGTGGAAGGGATATTTGATACCCATGGTTCCTTTGACAGCAGAGCGAACCCAGTTGACAGAGGGGTATTGGTTACTACCCATATCAACAATGTCGTTGTTGCGTTCATACTGAACCGGGCGACTGGGGTCGAAGGCTTTTAAGGCAGCGTAACTGGCTTTAAAGTTGTCGCCGGGTCCAGCCTCGTTTCCAAGACTCCAAATGACAATACTTGGGTCATTAATGCGGGCATGAGCCTGTTCCATCATGCGAGCCACATGGGCTGCACGCCATTCTACAGGGTGGGAGATGGAGGCAGCTCCATAGTAGTATTCATGACTCTCAAGGTTTGCTTCACCTTCCAAGTAAATGCCATATTTGTTGCAAAGATAATACCAATAAGGATCATAGCTATAATGAGAGGTGCGCACATGGTTGATGTTGGCACGTTTCATCATCATCACCTCTTCTTCCATCTGTTTACGGGTAATAGCATGCCCCAAAACAGGATTGGTCTCATGACGGTTGACACCCTTCAGTTTAACGGGCTTGCCGTTGATGAGAAAATAACGGCCAGCCAATCCGAACTCATCTTCCTGCGCGGGCACATTTTTGATTTCTACGGTACGGAAACCAAATTGTGTGGAAACGCATTCTATGACTTTTCCTTTTTTATCAACCAGCTGAGCTACCAAGACATAGACGTTCGGCTCCTCGGCGGTCCATGGCTTGATGTCTTTAAGTAGGTAAAGTGCTTCTAAGGCTTTTGTAGAACCAGCTGGCAGTCTTTTGAATCCATCAAAAAGCTGTACGTTGAGTTTTTCGTTTTCGTCACTGTAAAGTTTGTTTTTATAGAATAGATAGTCAACACGAATGTTCTTGGCATCCTTCTTGTCGAGATTCTCTAAGGTGGTGGAGATGAAGAGGTCACCGTCTTTTCCTTCAATGGCGGGGATTACTCGAAGGTCCTTGATATGTACCTTAGGTGTAGAATATACAGCTACTGTGCGGAAAATACCGGGAAGACGGAACATATCCTGAGCTTCCAGGAAAGAACCGTCGCTGTTGCGATAGACCTCAACACTCACTGTGTTGTTACCGACGTGGGCATATTTTGTGATGTCGAAGCGTGCTGCATCGCGTGAGTTCTTGGAAAAACCAACATAGTGGCCGTTAATCCAAAGGTAGAAGAAGGAATCAACACCATCGAATTCAATGAATAGCTCGCGTCCATCCCAATCTGCGGGGATGGTAAATGAGCGGCGGAAAGATCCTACCTCGTTGCGATACTCGTAGGTAGTCCAGTTGTGTGGTGGCTCACGCATCACACCTTTTTTCCAGTCACCGACCTGCACCTGATGGTAGAAGATGACGGGTTGGTTGACATAGATGGGAGTACCATATTTTTGGCTTCCATCCTTCTGCAAGCCGGCCATGTTCCATGAGCAGGGAACAGTGATGTCGTCCCATGTGCTGACATCAAAAGTCGGTTCGTAAAAAGTGATTGGACGTTCGTCGGGATTTTTGGCGAAGTGAAACTTCCAAGTGCCATTAAGATTTTGCCAGTAGTTGCTATGTTCTGGCAGAACCTTACGGGCATCTTCTGCATCTTGAAAGGAGGTGAACCATGCTCTGGGCTGGAGCTTGTTGTAACCCAATAGTTCGGGCGACTCCCACTCCTTACCTGTAGGTGCAGTGTCATCACCATAGTTGAAACCTTCTAAAGGCTTGTCTTCGGCCCATGCCGTCAAGGAGAGGAGGACCAGCATCGTTGTCAATAATTTCTTGTAAATCATAGGTTCTATGTTTTGTTATTAGGTTTGCAATGTTGTATGGGTTCGTGTCTATTTGGAAACAAGCCAGGCTCCCACAAGTACCATGATGGCGGCTACTGGCTTATCCCAGGTCAGAATATCTTGCCCAATGACAATAGCTATAATTGATGCCACCACAGGTTGCAGGTTGGTATAGATGCTAACGGTTGTGGCCTGTAGATGTTTCATGGCATAGGGTATCATGAAATAGCCGAGAACGGTGGCAAAGACTATGATGAAAAACATTTCTGCTATGCCGCTCCATCCCCATGCTTGGGAGAAAAGTGGTTGAATGGGCTCGGTAATCATGGCCCAGGGGACTGTGACAACAGTGGAGACGAGAAATATCCATTTCATTTGTGTCACAGGACTGTATTTTTGGGAGACCTTGCGCGTAGCTATGAGATAGATAGCCCAAGTGAGCAGACTCATCAAAGTAAGAACGATACCCAACAGGTCGTTTTGGCCGTTTCCTCCTCCCTGCCAGCTTGTCAGTAACATGAGCATGGCACCACCAATGCCTAAGACAACACCAAGGATGCCATATGAGGTGATATGCTCTTTGATGAAAAGTGCTGCCATGAGCATGACGGCTATAGGTGTCAGGGCCGCGATGAGTGAATAATAGACAGGAGTTGTGTAGTCGAGTGCCCATGCGGTGAGGGTCTGTGATACTACGAAGCCTAAGAGGCCGCAGAGAAGAATTGTCATCAGGTCATGGCGATTTACCTTTTCTTTTGGAAGAAAACAAGCTATGAACCAGAATATGACAGCAGCTCCCAACGAACGGGCTGCCATATAACCCATGGGCGTCATCCAGTTGTCGAGAAGCATCTTTGTGACGGGAACACCCAGACCAAAGATAACATTAGCCATGATGATAGCACAATGACCTTGTAACTTATTGTTGTTCATGTTCAATTCTGATGTTTTCAAACCCCATGGAGCTTAAGAGAGTGTAGAACTGTCTGCTGGCATTCTCCCGAGCTGATTGCATATTTTTTTCTGTCAAACAACGGCGACGCATGGTTGCATAGGCCTTGTGATAGAGTTTTTCGCGGTCTTGCTGACTCCAACTGCCGGTTTCAAAAAACGATTGCGTGCGAGCCTCATCAATGAAATTTTCGTCTAAAAGTCTGACAGAGGGCAGAGTGACAAAAAGGGTATCTTGTTCCATGCGAATCCATCCCTTTTTCGCTTCGTGCAGGTTAATGCCAATGCGTAGAGTTCCATAATAGATGCGCACTAACTCGTCATCACCAAAGAAACCGTGGCGTATGGTGTCAATCATCTCCTCATCGTTGATGGTAAGAAATTCCCATTCACCGATGTTCTCAATAGAGACGATGCGTGATGGCAACTGCTTTGTCTGTTCCTTGTCTTTCATGCTCAGCGTATTGTTCAGACCGAGCCATGTCAGCCAGGTTAACAGAACGATGACGACGAGCACAACTAATATAATCTTATTTCTTTCTTTCATGTTCTATTTGCTCTTGGCCAATGAGGGTTGCAATGTCACTCAGTGTGAACTTCTTGCGGAAGGAGATGGTGATGTTTTCTTGTTTGAACCCAGATAGCTCAATCATTGGAATGAGTGTAACGGCAGCATTTTCGCGGGCCCTTTCAATGATACCAATTTTGGATATATCGTTGACAATGGCTTTCCGTCCTTGATGTTCATAGACGGTCAGCTCCTCGTCAGTGAAACGCTTGCGTAATAATGGTACATATTCTTTCACATCTTCACGTTTGATTTTCGTGCTGGTAATAATGATTTGTGGGTCGGGAAGTATAATCTCAATTTGATTTCCATGGCGGTGAATGTTTTCCGTAGAAAGTGTTGACAGGTCAATATAGGCCTTTACCGTCGCTTCGACAGGAATGGCAATTTTTCGTTCACCTATGGGGAGGGGAACACTTATTTTTTGACGCATGAAGGAACCTTCCAATTTCTTCTCATCTTGATGTGTGATGATCTTTCGGATTTTATATTCAGCAGCATAGAGGCGTGAACACTTCTGAATCTGTGTAATCAATACAGGTATGGTATCCACAGATTGTTCTTCCTGCGATTGCTGCTCCTTGTTGCTATTGCATGAACAAAACAAGGAAAGAAGAGTGAAGGTTGATAATATAATGGTTTTTGAAAATGTTTTCATGTCTATAGTCTATTGACGCTACAAAGATAAAAAAAATATGTGGAAAAAGCTTATTTGTGACTTTTTTTTTCATATCTCATTAAACTTCTGATTTTTTTATACGTCTTATAATCAGTTGCAACGGTAAAAATAAAAATAAAACTAACACAAAAATAGGAGATATATATTTATGAAGAAATTATTTATAGCATTTGTACTGACAATGCTCTTTTCAATTGTTGGTATGGCACAAGGCCAGCGCGGTCAGCGACAGGAGAAAATGATGGACAAGGGGGAGATGATAAAACATCGCACTGAGCGTATGGTGAAGACCTACGGACTGGATGAAACTCAGGCCCAGAAGCTTTTAGAGCTTAATACCGCTTTTGCAGATAAGTTTCAGAGACCGCGAGGACCTCGCCCTGATAGAGATGCCGCCTCGAGAGAACAGGTTGACGGTATGACTGGTGCAACGGCAAAGCCTGAAGGACAGCGGCCGAGTCGCGAGGAAATGGAAGTTCGTATGAAAAAGATGAGAGAGAATATGGAAGCCTACAATGCTGAGCTGCAGAAAATTTTCACGACAGAACAGTATGCTAAGTATCAAGAAGATATGAAAAAGTCTCGTCCTGTGGGAAGACGAGGTGGACATGCCCCACACCAGCATAATAACTAAACAGTTTAATTAATATATATAAGGTGTTTATAAAATAATAGGATTTAGCTTTTATTATATCGTGTAAAATGATTCAATAGGTTATTAGAGTATTTAGGCGGTGCGTCTTCTTAGTGATAAGGGGGCGCATTTTTTGTTTTTTTCTTTTTTTTTATTACCTTTGTGGTCGAAATTTATTATACAGAGACTCTTATGAAGAAAAACATTATTTTTGCGTTCGCGATGGCATCCTTGTTGCTGATGACATCATGTGACAAAAAAAAACAAACAGATACTATTATCACCAAGAAGCAGGTGCCACAAAAGATAGATCCTACACCACATGTCATTGGCGATTATAATCAATCACGTAGCGTGGAATGGGTGGGAGCAACGTATCAAATTGTTGTAAACCGAAAAGCAGATTCCTCTCTTCCTGTTGTTGATGATGGTAGTGGAGTGAAGTACTATGACAATCGGATAGAAGTAAAAGTTGTGCGTCAGGATGGTAGCGAGTTCTTTCATCGTTCATTTACGAAATCTGACTTCTCACGCTTCGTGGAGCCTGGTTATAATGCTAATAGCGTATTACTCGGTGTGGTCTTTGATAAGGCAGAGGGCGACGCACTGTATTTTGCTGCCAGTGTTGGCTCACCTGACAAACTGAGCGATGAGTATATCCCCATGATTGTTACACTGACGCGCATGGGCGACTTAAGCATCAAAAAAGGTGCGTTGTTCGATAACGACAACGCACCTGCAGAAAATGATGATGACGGTGTGTAGGCGGAGGTTCTTTAGAACTTAGCCATTTTAATGGCAACCACTGCACACTCGTCGCCTTTGTTTCCTAATTGACCTCCAGCACGGTCTTTTGCCTGCTGGAGGTTATTTGTTGTAAGCAGACCATAGACAACGGGAATCTCACTCTTTGCGTTCAAACGGGCTATGCCGTAGGTTACGCCTTGACAAATGTAGTCAAAATGAGGTGTTTCACCACGGATAACACAACCAAGGATGATAACGGCATCGTAACCTCCGTTCAGACACATCTGATGTGCACCGTAAATCAACTCAAAACTTCCTGGAACGGTCTTGACATGAATGTTCTCAGGAAGTGTTCCATGAGCTTCCAGTGTCTTGATAGCCCCTTCAAGCAGTGCACCAGTAATCTCTGAATTCCATTCGGACACCACGATGCCAAAACACATGTTGCTGGCATCGGGAACTTTCGAGAAGTCGTAGTCCGATAAATTGTGCATGGATGTCGCCATGGTAGTCTATGTTAATTGCTGAGAGTAGATTTATTGGATAGAAGCACGTTCAATGTACTTGTCAATCTCTTGACTCTGTACAATGTTGGAAGCAACATGCTTCTTTTTGATTTCCTGATATATTTTCAGAGCCTCTTCTTTTTTGCCTTGAGATTCCAGTATGATGGCAGCCTGAAGACGGAATGTGGGAGCAATGCTGTTGTTGACACCGTCAACGCCTTCTTTGTCAGCCATATCGGCAGCTTTTTGAAGGTTGCTGACAGCCTTGTCCAGCTGATTGACATGTGCGTAGGCATTTCCAAGGGCAGCTACAGCGGCAGGACTTATCATGGCGTCATCAGCGGGTGAATATTGGTCAAGGAACTTCACCGCCTCATCCCATTTATCCAGATAGGCATAGCAAAGCCCAGCATAGAGGTTGGCCAGGTTGCCAGCATCAGTACCGCTATAGTCGGAGGCAATCTTTATGAAACCTGCATAGTTGGCTCCATCTCCATTGAGGGCTTTGTCAAACTGCTCGGCATTGAAATACTCCTGACCACGTCCCAGAGCTGTACTTGCTTTGTCTTCGCGAGGTGCAGCAATCTGTGATTGGTAGAGGATGATACCTGCAACAATAGCGAAGAAAGCTACTACTGCAATGAGGATGGTTTTCTTGTGCTGAGTGAAAAATGCCTCAGACTTGTTGAGAGTGTCGTTTATATCGGCAGCTCCCTGTTTTTTGTTGTTTGTCATTATTCTTTATTATTTTTATTTTATTATTCGCACAAATTTAGTTCGGCAAAATTACGCATTTTATCCCATATACTGAAATCTTTTCTCTACTTTTTTACTTTTTAACTCTGTTTTGAATGCTATCTGTGAGAAAAACTGTAACTTTGCGTTCATGTTTCTGAAGAAGTTTTCTATTATCAATTATAAGAATATCAGGGAGACGACATTGGAATTGTCTCCCAAGATTAATTGTCTGATAGGTCGAAACGGACAAGGAAAGACTAATTTTTTGGATGCGTTGTATTACATGTCATTTTGTCGAAGTGCTTTCAACCCCATCGACTCTCAGTTGATCAGACACGATGAAGGTTTCTTTTTGTTGGAAGGGGAATATCAGGCTAAAGAACCCCTTCTGATTTCATGTGGTATGAAACGTGGCACGAAGAAACATTTCAAAAAGAACAAGAAAGAATACAAACGACTCTCGGAACATATAGGCCTGATACCATTGGTGTTTGTGTCACCATCTGACACCGTCCTCATAGATGGCGGCAGCGAAGAGCGTCGCCGCCTTATGGATGTTGTCATTGCACAATATGACCGTACCTATATTGAGAACCTCACTCACTATAACCAGGTCCTGCAACAGCGAAACGCATTGTTGAAACAGGAGGATGAGCCCGATGCTCAACTGCTGGACGTTCTGGAAATGGAAATGGGGCACTATGGCGAAGCCGTATATGCTGTGCGCAGTGCATTCGTAAAAGAGTTGTCACCTGTGTTCCAACATATATATCATTCTGTTGTGGGGTCCAGTGAAGAAGTGACCTTACGCTATGTTTCTCATTGTCAGCGTGGCAGCTTATACGATGTCATCAAACGCGACCGAATGAAAGATCGTGCCGTGGGCTATTCCTTGCATGGCATCCACCGTGATGATTTGGAGATGTTGTTGGGCGGCTTCCCTATCAAGCGGGAGGGAAGCCAGGGACAAAATAAGACCTTTGTGTTGGCTTTAAAGCTGGCACAATTTGACTTTCTGAGTCGCGCATCGCAGACAACACCGCTTCTACTTCTTGATGATATCTTCGACAAACTGGATGCTGACAGGGTGGAACAGATTGTCAAACTGGTTGCCGGTGAAGGATATGGACAAATTTTTATGACAGATACTAACCGGGAGCATCTTGACAGTATCCTTCAGCATGCAGCCTTGGAGTATAAACTCTTCCATGTGACGGAGGGTGAAATCAAATAGACATGTTTAAAAGACAGGTAAAAAGCTTAGAGGAACTGCTTGGCGCATGTTTGCGCGAGAATGGTTTAGAAACCCCATTGCTTGAAAAGCGGCTGATAGACGCTTGGGAGCAGGTGACAGGGAAGACTGTTGCCCAATATACGGGTGACAGATTCATTAAGAATCAGACCTTACATGTCAAGATTACGAATCCAGCACTGCGGCAAGACCTCACTATGATGCGTTCTCAATTGGTAAAACGCTTGAATGAAACTGTTGGAGCCGTCATCATCACCAACATTAGAATTTATTAGCCTGAATAATTCATAGAGGCAAAAAAGCGTTTCTTTGTCATTTCGACAAAACTTTATTCATGATTAGCCACGCTCTACCAACTGGGCAAATCCGCTGAACCAAAATGCACAAAGACATCAATTCTAATGAACCGATTGGGTTTAAACAGAAATATTTTTACATTGTCTTTTTGCAATCTGGGAAAATGTGTTGCCAAAAGTTATCTGTTTTCGAAGCTTCCTGACACAGCCACCAGCCAGCCTTGAAGTACCAATAATGTTCAGGATAGTTCAAAACAGGCCGTTTTATACTTCCAAGAGGTGTTATCCACCAGCTAAAAAGTGTATTGACGGGCAAAATCGAAGTACAGACTTGGGCTTCTAAACCGAACGACTTTAGCTTCCAAAACGAATGACTTTGACTTCTAAAACGAATGACTTTAACCCTTAAGATGAACGACTTTAGACCCTAAAATGAACGACTTTAGACCGAAAAGTAGCAGATTTCAGCGAAGAAAGTGATAGAGTCTTCTTTCTTCACTATTATCTTTCCTTTTTCACTGTAAAAAGGTTGACTTTAAGGATGCGAAATACTTGCAAAATGAAGAGCGTTGATTTTTATTTTTTCAAAATGCCCAAAATACTGTCCAAAATTCGAAGTTTTCTTGACAAAAAGTAGATTCAGTCAGGCCGGAGAGCTTCATGACAGTCATCTGTGTAGCATGGTTATGAGATGACTTCATCAACGGGGACATCGTGTGTCTCTGTAGGAATGTGATCCACTATTTGAAAAGGGAAACAGAGTCCGATGGTATAAGGTCTGATGCCTTGTTTGTAGAGTTGCTGCAGATACCGGTCGTAGTAGCCTTTACCTCGCCCAATACGGTTTCCTTGAAGGTCAAATACCATGCCTGGAATGATGGCTACATCGGGGGAGATGGAAGGTTCTTTTCCGTCTGTGTCGTTAAGGGTCTCTTGTGGCTCCATAATATGAAAAGCCCCCTCGTGCAACAAAAAGTTTCCTCGATATATTTGGGTTGTCATCATGCCGTCTCCTGTAACCACAGGCAGCAGCACGTTTTTCCCTTCGGCTGCTAAAATGTCGAGGAGGGAATGTGTATAGACCTCATCAGGCAGTGAGTGATAGAGTAGGATGACGTGTGACTGCCTGACCTTGGGATTCTCCAGCAACCTGTCAATAATTGATACTGACAACTGGCGCAGTTCTTCAGGACTGAAGTGTTGCTTTTGTTGTCTAATAAGGGCTCTAAGCTCTTGCTTCTCCATGCTCAGGTTATCTCTTATTTCTTTCTTTTGAACTCAGCCTTTGGGAAGGCCTTTCCCTCTTTGAAGATGCGAAGAGCCTGTTGTATGGCTGGATCATCGTGGTTCATGAATTCATGCCAGGCTTGCTCATCCAGCATGTTATAGATGATGCGACTGTTGATATAGCGGTATAATAGCTTGTGAGAGCGCTGTATCATTAGGTTGCGGCGCTTGAGCCCATGATTGTCGGCATAAGTCGCAAACTTATCTACAATGTTCTGTTTGGAAAGATAGTCTGCCAGCTGAGTCATCTCTTTAAAGTTATTTAACTTCAGGCGGTTATCATCAGTGTAGGTGTAGGCAAACTGGAGAATTAGTCCACTCATGGCAGCCTGTTTGTAGTAGGAAGTCATGTCGGTGGTATCTTCTGGAACAAAGATGTCTGGTGTGATACCTCCACCTCCGTAAACAGTACGTCCATTGGCGGTATGATAAGCCGGTCCTGTATGCTTAATACTGTCTTGCGAGAAGAATTCTCCATGTTGATATCTGTCAAGAAGATCTTTGTCATAGCCCTCAGTATCTCCGGCAAAGTAGGGCTTCTGGATGCAGCGTCCGGAAGGTGTGTAATAGCGTGCAATGGTCAGACGGATGAGTGAATGGTCTGGAAATTCTATCTGCTGCTGCACAAGGCCTTTTCCGAAAGAACGTCGTCCAATGATGGTAGCGCGGTCATTATCCTGCATGGCTCCTGCGAAAATCTCTGCTGCCGATGCAGAGCCTTCATTGATGAGAACTACCAGTGGCAAATCCTGATAGGTGCCGTGCCCGTCACTTCTATAGTCCTGTCGCGGTGACTTGTTACCTTGGGTATAGACGATAAGCTTGTTCTTAGGTAGGAACTCATTAGAGATTTGTACGGCTCTTTCCAGATAACCGCCATTGTTGTCGCGCAGATCAATGACCAGATTCGTAAAATTCTGCTGAGCCAAAGTGACCAGTGCCACGAGCAATTCGGAATAGGTCGTTTCGGCAAATTTCTGTATTTTGATGTAACCAGTATTCTCATCTATCATGTAGGTGGCAGTGATACTCTTTTGGGGAATCTCACCTCTTGTGATGGTAATACTCTTCATCTTCTTTGAGCCATATCTGATGACCCCAATGGTTACTTTTGTGTCTTTTGGTCCCTTGAGTTTCTTCATGGCTTGCTCATTGGTGGCATCTTTTCCGACAAAAGGTTTTCCGTCAATAGCAACGATTTTGTCACCGGCAAGGACCCCAGCTCGCTCTGCAGGTCCGTTCTTGATGACATTTTGGACATGGAGAGTATCTTCACGAATGGTAAATTCTATGCCGACACCGGAAAAAGAACCTTTCAGGTCATCGTTGGCAGCCTGCATGTCTTTGGCACTGATATAGACAGAATGTGGGTCGAGAGACGCTAATATCTTTGGCATGGCAATCTCTACCAGAGAATCTGTGTTGACAGGATCTACATATTGGTTTTCAATAATAGTGAGCAGGTTGCTGAGACGTGAACTACCCGACTTGATGATATTTAGTCTGTTGCCAGAAAAATGATTGGCAAAGATATTGCCAATGATGACTCCGCAAACAACAGATACTGCCATAAGCAGTGGTATATATCGATTCGATGTTTTCATATCTTTCGTTATATCTTAATGTTTATCCTTCTAAGTCTTCCATCAAAATGGTTTCAATGCCTGCCCTTTGCAGCAGTTCGATGCCATCAGAGAGACGGTATTGCTCTCCATAGACCACTCGCTTGATACCACTCTGTATGATGAGTTTGGCACATTCGATACAAGGTGAGGCGGTGACATACAGTGTTGACCCATCACTGTTGTTGCTCGAACGTGCCAATTTAGTGATGGCGTTAGCTTCGGCGTGAAGCACATAGGGCTTGGTGATATTGTTGTCATCTTCGCAGACGTTTTCAAAACCACTGGGGGTTCCGTTATAACCGTCACTGATGATCATCTTATCCTTCACGACGAGTGCGCCCACCTGACGGCGCTTGCAATAACTGTTTTCTGCCCAGATGCGTGCCATACGCAGATAACGGTAGTCCAGTTTCTTTTGTTTCTCGTTCATACAACTTATGGTATTGTCCTCTTCGTATCGATGTCGTTTTATGCCTTGTACTTGATTCCGTTGCGTTCCAACAGGGCATCAATAGTAGGAGCCTGTCCCCTGAATCGCTTGTAGAGCGTCATTGGATGCTCTGTGCCACCTTTGGAAAGAATGTTGTCGCGAAAGCTTTGTGCCGTAGCTTGGTCAAAGATGCCGTTTTTCTTGAATAAGCTGAATGCGTCTGCGTCAAGTACTTCGGCCCATTTGTAGCTGTAATAGCCAGCGGCATAGCCGCCTGCCATGATATGCGAGAACTGCACGGTCATACAGGTGTCAGGCAACTGTGGCATGAGGATGGCATCCTCCCAGGCTTTCTTTTCAAAGGTAATGATATCTTCGTCAAACGCCTTCGTCTGTGTGTAGTATGCCATGTCGAGTAGGCCGAAGCTTACCTGTCTCAGACAACCGTAGGCAACCATGAAATTACGACTCTTGACGATACGGTCAATGAGTTCGTCGGGCAATGGCTCTCCTGTCTGATAGTGGAAAGCAAATGTGCGTAGGAAGTCACGCTCTACTGCGTAGTTCTCCATGAACTGTGAGGGCAATTCAACAAAATCCCACCATACATTGGTTCCCGACAGAGCCTCATATTCCGTATTTGCAAACATTCCGTGTAGGGCATGGCCGAACTCATGGAGAAAAGTTTCCACTTCGCCCAGCGTGAGCAGGGCAGGGTTGTCAGCAGTAGGTTTCGTCAAGTTCATCACCACACTGACATGTGGACGGTTGTTGCGGCCCTTGCTATCTACCCACTGTCCTTGAAATTCGGTCATCCATGCTCCGCCTTGTTTCCCTTTTCGTGGATGGAAATCGGCATAGAATACGGCCAGATACGATCCGTCCTTGTCCACGACCTCGTAGGCTTTGACATTGGGGTGATATACAGGAATATCTTTATTCTCATGGAAGGTGATGCCATAAAGACGTGTGGCCAAGCCAAAAACACCATCGATGACTTTGTCCAGTTGGAAATACGGACGGAGCATCTCTGCATCCAGGTTGTAGCGCTTCAGTTGCAACTGATGACTGTAGAAACTAAAGTCCCACGGCTCAAGCACGGGGTGGTCGGAAACTGCGGGGTCTGCCTTGAATAGCTTTTCCACTTCTTTTACTTCCTCTACGGCCTTTGGTTTATAAGCGTGAATCAGGTCGTAAAGAAGTTGATAGACGTTGTCCTTGTTGGAGGCCATTCGTCTCTTGAGCACATAGTCGGCATAGGTGTCATACCCCAATAGTTGTGCCAACTCTCGACGCAGGTTCACAAGGCGCTTGCAGATGTCCATGTTGTTACGCTTGTTCTTATGCGTACAGACGGTGTTCTTGGCCATGTAGAGTTTCTTTCTCAACTCGCGGCGGGTAGAGTAGGTCATGAAAGGTGACATGGAGGGGTGGTCCAAGGTGAAAAGCCATCCTTCTTTCTTATGCTCTTTAGCTGCGAGGGCCGCTGCATCGATGGCTGTTTGCGGAAGACCATCCAGGTCTTTCTCGTCAGTTATATGCAGGGTGAAAGCCTTGTTTTCTTTCAGCAGGTTTTGTGAAAATTGCAGGGTTAGCATGCTGGCTTCTTCGGTAAGCTTGCGCAGCTTTTCCTTCCCTTCCACGTCAAGAAGAGCACCGCTTCTGACAAATCCGTCATATTCGTCTTCAAGCAACGTCTTCTCCTCTGTAGTCAATTCACGATGGCCTTTGGGGAGAACGCCGTCTTTTTCAGCCTGCTTGTAGATGTCGTAGATATGTTTTGTGCGCTCAAAGAGTTGTGGGTTCAGACTGATGTCATTGGCATGCTTGGTGAGGAGGGGGTCCAGTTCTTCTGCTAAATCGTCCAGTTCATCATAGGTTTCGGCATTGAGCATATTGGAGAATACCTCCGACACACGGCCCAACAGGTTGTAGTAATTTTCTCCCTTTGAGTTATCTTCACGGGCAATGGTGTTGTCAAAGGTGGGCTCTCCAGGTTCTTTGAGCATATTCTCTATGTCCTCGTCTTCTCGTCTGATTCCTTCCAGAAAGGCTTCCTTATAGTCTTCCAGACGAATCAGATGAAACGGCACGGTTTCGTGCGGCGTGTCATAGGGAACAAAGAACGGATTCTCTCTCTTCTTGTAGTCTTGTATATCTTGATTCATATATTTTATAATGTGTACTTTTTAACTTGCAAAGTTAAGTAAAATAATCGAAAAAGGTTCCCTTTCAAACGAAAAAGTGCTTTCTGCAGTTATTTTTGAAGCGCAAGTTCAAAGAAGGGAATGTGAAAACCGCCTCGATGTAAGGTAAGTAGTCCTTTGTCCTGTAAGTTGTTGAGTGCATGCGAGATATCCAGCCTGCTGTCGTTGAGTTCTTCAGCCAATCTTTTCATCTTAATGGTGACATCTTTGGGGCCGGCCATTCTAAGGCAGCGTTGGGCAACGAATTGTATGATGCGTTGCTCCAGTGTCTGTGCAGGAATATGCCATAGCTGTTGTTGACTTCTCTGACTTTGTGCAGAGATTAAGTTCAACAGATTCAGATGAAAGATAATATGTTCCTCAGAGAGCCTCAGCACCTCATTTTTGTCGAGCGTTAGAAGGTGACAGGCCCGTAAGGCTGAGAATGTGCGAGTAAAACGTTGGCGGAGTCCAAAGAGATGGTCTGGCTGTAGGGTAAGCGGCACAGGAAGCTCTTCGCTGATGGTATATCCGTGGTCATCAGCGTGGGCAGTAGCCGTCAAAACGCCATCGGTGATAATATGCAAACTGTCACAAAGCTGCCCGTCTTCCACAATGATTTGCCCTTTGGTATATTTGTGAAAGCCGAATTTAGTTTGTCCGACAATCTGAGAAATGTCATCGTGAGTCATGCCGATAAACAACGGCAGACCTATAAGCTTGTCAAAGATGTTGGAGTACATGTTGTTCTAACTCTTTGGATGCCCATGTAGCATAGTTCCCTTTGGCATCGGTGTATATCAGGTATGCACAGAGTTCCGGATGGCGTTGCAGAATCTTCTGTGCTCGCTCGAGTCCCATGACCATGAAGGCTGTGGCATAAGCGTCTGCTATAGCACAGCTTGGTGCCAGCACTGTAGCAGATAGAATGTTGTGTTGTACAGGGAGACCAGTCTTTGGGTCTATGGTATGAGCATATTTACGTCCGTTTTTGTAATAGTAGTTTCGATAGTTGCCACTGGTTGCCATGGCACGGTTGTTGACGCTGAGAACGGCCTGCAGCTCTTGGCCTTCCGGCAAACTATCGGAGGTGGGTCTGGTGATGCCGATACGCCAGGACTTTTGCTTGTCGCTATTTCCGTGGGTAATCACCTCCCCGCCAATTTCTATCATATAGTTCTTGATGTCATGATGTTTGAGTAGTTTGGCAACCCTGTCACAACCATAACCTTTGGCAATGGCAGAACAGTCCAGCATCATGCCTTTGACGGCTTTGTGCACGAAGATCTTTCGTCCTTCTTTCTTTAATTCCAGCTTCTGGTAGTCCACCAGCTGGCGAAGGCTGTCCAACTCCTCATGGGTAGGCATCTTTCCGACCTTGAATCCGAACCCCCATGCATTGACCAATGGTGCTACCGTAATGTCGAAAGCACCATCGGTGGCTGCAGAGATTTCTTGGGCTAACTGGAAGATCTCCTCAAACATGGTACCATGGATGTCTGGCTCCTGTCCTTGATTGATCTGTGAGATGATGGATGAATCGTTAAACATGGATAGCGACTGATCAACGGCTGTCAGTTCCTCTACGATAGCTTTATGTAGGTTTTGGTCTGACTGATAGGAGATGTTGTAGGTGGTGCCGAAAATCTTCCCCGTGTTGTGTTGGTAGGGTGTGTTCTGCTGCTGATAAATGACAATGACGCTGCCAATCATCAGCAGCAATAGAAAAGGCAGTTGCCAATAGAGTTTTTTTCTTGTCATGATATGGTAAGCTTAGATTTCGAAGATGACATTAAACTGGGCAACCATGCAGGCAGCACCATCTTTCCCGTAACCAGGGATGTACCACACATGTCCCATGTCTGTCTTCTTCTTTTGGATACGCCTCTTATAGCGATAGTTCCAACCTAAACGCAGTGGTCCCCAGATTTTGGCATCGATGCCCACGTTGAACTCTGCCCAATGGCAGCTGGATGACAGGTCCTTGCCACCGTAGGGTACAACACCTCCCCATACAGGGTCGGTAAGGGTCGGGGCCTGCAAGTCGTATTTAAAGGAAGTGAAGGCATAGCGCAGACCGCCATAGACACGGTAGTCATCGTGTTTGTTCTTCAGAAAATTCAGGTCAAGACCGATGCGCCCAAAGGGAGCCGTGGTTTTATAGACGAGTCTGGTGACATCGTCATCAGCATCTGCTTTTCCTATGCCAACTTCAACGACAGGAAAATATTTGTCTTTGAGGTTGATGCGTAAGGCTGCTTCATATGTCCCGTAATCGTAGAGTGTCATCATCCCAATACCAACGAGGTCTGCCGAGATAGCAATACCCCGAAATAGCGGAATTGTGTCTTCCTCTGCTACGGTAACCATTTTTTTCTGCTGGGCAGAAACGGAAAAGGAAAAACATAGGAGCAGACTAATAATTGTTGCTCTTGAGATAAATGAGAATATGATTCTGTGAAGTACTGCCATAAATTACATTTGGGTTGTTAATGACAATGGAGTCTATGGTATGATGCGTATGACTCACCCCCGTAAGGGTATGGGCAAAGATGGGAGTGCAGTCGAGTGCCTCAAAAGCAGTGTGATTCAGTTTGCTCACAGCAATGGTATCGATGGTGGAGCGGCTCTCACTTTTGATGTGAAAGTATAGTGTGTCGGTATCTGCAACATAACTCATGGGCAGGCTGAATGCAGAGGCACCTACGACATTGTTCAGCAACACGGTGTCGTTGCCATCATGGCGAGTGGTAGAGATGCATAGCGTGTCGGGCAGCGTCGTAATGTCGCCGGCCAGCTGGTAGTTCGTCTCAATCTTGTTGGCCATCGGACAGTCAACCGAACTGCATGCTCCAAACAAGAGAAGAGCACACATCCATGCGAAAGACCGATATGAAGTGAGTAGTGAATGGCGCATAGTGAAGAATGTTTAATGAATTTATCCCACCTTCTTGCTAATTTGGTAGTCGTTACGGTTTTGTGAGGAACGACTGATGAGGTCTCCTATGAAACCTGCCAGAAAAAGCTGCGTTCCGATGAGCATGGTTGTCAGGGCGATATAGAACCAGGGCGAATTTGTAATGAGACGTTGTGGAATGCCATTGGCCAGACACCAAAGCTTATCGGCACCAATACTGATGACAGCCAACAAACCAATGAGGAACATGATGGTGCCAAGAAAGCCGAAGACATGCATAGGCTTCTTGCCAAAGGTACTCAGAAACCAAAGTGTCAGCAGGTCCAAATAACCGTTCACAAAACGATTCCACCCCATGAATTTCGAGGATCCATATTTGCGGGCCTGATGGTGTACCACTTTTTCTCCGATTTTATTAAAACCGGCACTCTTGGCCAGATAGGGAATATATCGGTGCATCTCGCCATACACCTCAATGTTTTTCACCACCTCTTTGCGATAAGCCTTCAGACCGCAGTTGAAGTCATGCAGGTTCTTTATACCACTAATCTTGCGGGCGGTGGCATTAAACAATTTGGTGGGGATTGTCTTGGAGATGGGGTCAAAACGCTTCTGTTTATAGCCACTCACCAGATCATAGCCGTCGTTGGAAATCATACGATACAACTCGGGAATCTCGTCGGGCGAGTCCTGTAGGTCAGCATCCATCGTGATGACGACGTCACCTTGAGCTTCGGCAAAACCACAGTACAGGGCTGGGCTCTTTCCGTAGTTGCGGCGAAAACAGATACCTTTAACATGTTGGGACTGATGTGCCAGAGAGTCAATGATTTCCCAGGAGTGGTCAGTAGAGCCGTCGTTGACAAAAATCACCTCAAAGCTGAAGTGGTTGGCATCCATCACCTTTTCAATCCAATTGTAGAGTTCTTTCAGAGATTCCTCTTCGTTGTACAGAGGAATAACAACAGATATATCCATGTGATAAAATGTTAGTTCCTTGATAAATGGTTGGCTTTAGGATGGCGTCGCTTACAGACAAATGCTATTGGGAATGAAAGCACCAGCCCCACCATCATATTTTGTATCATAAACATGAATGCCCACTGAATGGGCTTCATGGCCATCATTTCATTCATAGCCACCTGCATTTCTTTGATGTCAATGCCGCTCTGCTTATAAATGGGCTCCACAAGTTGAAGGGAATTGGCTATCATAGCATTGAACATGCCTTGATCGAGGAAGCGGAAATAGACATATTGTGCCACAGCGAAGAGAAGAGAAGCGTAGAAAAAAGTATAGACACCGTATGCATAGCTGCGGCGAAAGGATATAAGTCCATCCAAAGCATCGTTTCGGAAACAGATAAGTCTCCAACCTACGAAAAAGGGTGTAGCCAAAGCAAAGAGGTTGCCCCATGGCATCTCTGGCATTGTCATGACCAAAGCAAAACTAACGGTCCATAGCAGGGCTGTCAATGCACCGTCTTGACGGGCAAAGGCTTTTAGCTGCATGATATCTTGCGAATTAATCATATTCATTCCTTTAGACGAACAAAAAACTTTTTGCTCGTATTTCTGAGGGCAAAGGTACTAATTTCTTCTTAAAAACATTGTCTTTTTTCAGAAATTCCTTTTGAGATTCCAAAAAATGTTGTATCTTTGCACCCGCTTTTAATAAAGCTCCCATGATGGGAAATCACGGGCAAGTCCCGTACGGTCAGCTCCCTTCGAATCCTCCAGGACGGGAACGTAGCAAAGG
>CAMNOK010000022.1 GCA_946546825.1 uncultured bacterium | reverse complement strand
TGATGCCTAAGTGGAATCCGGGCGTGCGTTTCGGTATCCCTTTTAAGACGCGTTTTGAGATGCCTATCAACTATAAAATCTTCAATAATAATGACTGGCAGTCACAGTAACTTATAATAAGACATGAATATCTATTTCAATATTGACTACAGAACAGTTGTCGGTGAAGAACTCGTGCTGAATATTGGCGAAGCAAAGTACAGAATGCATACGGCTGATGGTTCACGATGGACTTGTGAGATACGGATGACGGAGGTACCCCTTGTCCTTGACTACCACTATAGCGTGGAAAGCGAAGGCAAGGAGAAACGACAGGAATGGGTCACTCAGGCTCATCGTCTGCTGCTGGGTGAGCCTTTGATGGATATTCACGAACCAGCTGAAAAGAAAACGCCAACCACTGCGGAAACCTTTGTGGTCTTTGACCGATGGATAGAAATACCTGAAGATTCCTATCTCTACAGTTCAGCCTTCACGGAGTGTGTGAACAGAAGAGAGGCTGGAAAGAGAAAGATGGACGCCAAGCCTTTTGACAGGACACTCCGCATGGTGGTGCGTGCTCCACAGTTGCACGGAGACCAACGTCTGACAATCTGCGGTGCCGATGAGTCTTTTGGTGCATGGCGGGTGGACAAGGCATTGCCCATGAGTGAGCAGAATCTGAATGAGTGGGTGGTGGACATTGATGTTGACAGACTGCAGACAGACGAGTTGGAGTTTAAGTTTGTGGCTGTCAGTGGCGGCGATGACAATAAGAAGGGGTGGACAGCACCTCTGAAAGTGATGTGGGAAGACGGAGCAAACAGAAAAATTCCTGTGCCACATGTGGACAGCCGTCATGTCGTGGTGTACTATCTCGACCAGGCTTTCTTCGCCTTATGGAACAGACGGTTGGCTGGTACGCTCATACCGTTGTTCTCCCTTCGGAGCAAGGATAGTTTCGGTGTGGGTGATTTCGGTGATCTGAAAAAGATGGTGGAATGGGTGGCACTGACCGGACAGCGTGTCTTGCAGATGTTGCCTATCAATGATACCACGACAACTCACACATGGCAGGACTGTTATCCATATAGCTGCATATCTATCTTTGCCCTTCATCCGCAGTATGTTGACCTGAATCAGCTGCCAGAGCTGAAGGATGAAAAGCTGCGTAACAGAATGGAACGTCTGCGCAAGGAACTCAATGCACTGCCTCAGATGGACTATGAACGTGTGAACAAGGCTAAGGCCGAATATATGAAGGCACTTTTTGAACAGGAAGGTGTTGCCATGATGAAGACGCGGGAATATAAAGAATTCTTTCATCAGAATGAACAATGGCTGGTGCCTTATGCTCAGTATTGTTTCTTGCGTGACAGCTACGGGCATGTGGACTTCTCCAGATGGAAAGGACACAAACAGTGGGATGAGACTGAGCGTAAAGCCCTGTCAACACCCAAGCAGAAAGCCTATCGGGAGGTGGCCTTCTACTATTTCATGCAGTTTGTGTTAGACCAGCAGATGCAAGCCGTTCATAAATATGCCCGGGAGAAGGGCATCATCTTGAAAGGAGATATACCCATCGGCGTGAGCCGCTATGGTTGTGATGTGTGGATGGAGCCCGACTACTTTAATATGGATGGCCAGGCGGGTGCTCCACCAGATGCCTTTTCCGTTCATGGACAGAACTGGGGATTCCCTACCTATAACTGGGACAAGATGCTTGAAGATGACTGCCGTTGGTGGGTGAGACGCTTCCAGAATATGAGCAAATATTTTGATGCCTATCGCATAGATCATGTGCTGGGCTTCTTCCGCATTTGGGAGATTCCTATAGGAAGCGTTCATGGGCTGCTCGGACAGTTCTCGCCGGCCCTTGGTTTGAGCCAAGAGGAGATAGGGGCTTATGGATTGACCTTCCGTGAGGATTTTACACAACCATTTATAGCTGATTGGACCCTGGAGCGTGTCTTCGGTGTCAGAGCTGGCTATGTAAAAGAGGTTTTTCTTGACAGATTGAAGGATGACCGTTGGGCCTTGAAACCAGCCTTCGACACCCAACGAAAGATTGAAAAATGGTTTGAAGATCATCATGCCGTCTCGCAAGAAGACAATAACTTGCGTGAGGGACTCTATTCGCTGGTGAGCTGTGTGCTCTTTGTGCGTGATAGAAAACAGAACGACCGTTTCCACCCGCGCATCTCGGCTCAATGGGATTTTGCCTATGAAGCCTTATGGGATCAAGACAAAGAGGCTTTCAACCGATTGTATAACGATTATTATTATCGCCGTAACGACCAGTTCTGGTACAGTGAAGCCATGAAGAAATTGCCCCGACTGGTGCAAGCCACCCGCATGCTCGTTTGTGCCGAAGACCTCGGCATGGTGCCAGGCTGTGTTCAGTGGGTGATGGATGAACTGCGCATTCTTTCTCTGGAACTGCAGTCCATGCCCAAAGAGTATCATGTGCGTTTCGGAAAAGTGGAAAACTATCCCTATCGTTCTGTCTGTACGATCTCCAGTCACGACATGCCGACCCTCCGCATGTGGTGGGATGAAGACTACAACCGTGCACAGGAATACTATAGTCGTGTCCTGCAACGTGGAGGTGCTGCACCCCATCCGATGCCTGATTGGTTGGCAAGCGACATCATCTCGCGTAACCTGAAGTCACCTTCGATGCTTTGTGTGCTCGCCTTGCAAGACTGGCTGGCTACAGACGAACAAATCCGATTGGCCGATGCTGGTGCCGAACGGGTGAACATACCCGCCAATCCACATCATTATTGGCGTTATCGCATGCACCTGAATATAGAGGATCTGCTGGCTAATCGTAACTTTAACAAACTGGTCACCGAACTTATCTCTATCAGTGGAAGAAATTAAACGATGTTACCTGGATATGAGACTTGTCATCATGACATTGTTGCTGGTGACAGGCAGGATGGAATTGCTTGCACAGAATTCTTTTGTGGAACGCTACAATGCGTTTTACCTAAGCTTGCAGCAAGGGCTACCTTGTAATTTTGTCGATGACATCTATGCCGACAGTGACGGGTTTATGTGGATTTCAACCTACGGAGGTGGACTTGTACGCTACGATGGCTACACCGTAACTGATTTTGGTGTAGGTAGCCAGGGACTCTCGCTTCGTAGCAATTCCTGTAAAAATATTTGTGAAGACAGGTTTCATCGGCTATGGATTGCCTTTGATGAATATACGGAGGTGTTGGATTTAACAACCTTGCAGCCTGTCGCATTGGATAATCATGGCAATCGTGTCAAGGAAATACTTGCCAAGAGGGCTGTGCGTGTCTATGGTGACAGCAAGGGGAGAATGTGGCTCGCTACCCTGGATGAGATTTATTGCCTGTCTTTTAAAGAGGATGGCTGTGTGCAAGTGATAGCAGTTTTTCCGTACTCTTGTGATGCCCCAGATATCGTAATGAAAGATATCGATGGCGATGGAAGCGTTTGGATTGGAGCTCGGGGTAACATCTTTCGCTTGACGGTTCAAGGAGATAGAATCAGCAGGAGTCCAGTGTCTCAACGCTTAGATGAACTGATCCATAATGCCTATATTACAGATTTTGTCAAAAAGAACAATATTATATGGATTTCTACCAATGCTGGACTTTTTAGGTATGACCCATATATAAATAAGGTGGAGACATTCAATCATACCGCAATGCCAGGTTCTCTGATACATAATTATGTGACAAGCCTGGCTGTTTCGGATGACAACCGTCTGCTGGTTGGCACTTTGAGTGGTGTGGATATCTTGGATGAGACTACGGGCGCGTTTGAACATTGGAATGCAGGTAGTCATGTAAACCCACTATCCAGCAATTTCGTGAATGGACTCTATACCTATCAAGGTCAGATATGGGTGGCTACGGATGTAGGAGGAGCTGTCAGGTTAGTACCTCGCCGGCTGTCTCTGACAAACTTTCGTCATACTGAGGCCCTCACATCGTTGTCTCCCAATGCTGTCAACACACTTTATGCAGAACCTTCAGGACGATTGTGGCTTGGAACTGTAGAGGGTGGACTCAATATGAAAGAGCCTAATGGGACAATTTTTACCCATTTTACCGTAGAAAACACCCACCTTTCGCATAATAGCGTCTCGGCGTTGACATCGGATGACAGGAAGAATCTTTGGGTAGGAACTTGGGGCGGAGGAGTGAATGTGCTCGACCTCGATAACCCCTCAGCTGTGCATGGGATACAGGTATCACCCTTCTATCAAGAGAGGCTGAACTTTGTTGGAGCACTGGCCTACGATCACATAAATCATGCTTTGTGGATTGGAAGCAATGATGGAGTCTTTTTATATGATTTGAAACGTCAGCTGGTGACGGAACCCTTTGACGGTTGCAGGAACATCAGGGGGTGCATTGGTAGCTTGATAGATCATGAGGGAAACCTCTGGATGGGATGCCTGGAGGGAGTAGTGGTGATAAACTTGAAGAAAAGGAATCGGAAGGGACAGTATCCTATCAGGGCTCTTAAATACAAACTTGATGACCCAAGTAGCGGTGTTATCGATAAAATTTCAAGTTTCTGTCAGACAAAAGACGGCACCTTGTGGATAGGAAGTAATGCCTATGGCCTGTATCAGCGACAAGTGGATAGAAAAGGGAAGGAAACCTATCGAAATTTTACGATGAAAGACGGACTGGCCAACAATTCTGTCAAGGGCATCGTAGAAGGACAAAACGGTACCTTGTGGATTACAACCGCCAATGGCCTTTCCCATTTTAATCCGAAAACCGGAATGTTCACTAATTATGCGGAACAAGACGGCCTGGTGTCTGCTCAATTCTATTGGAATTCTGCAACCCGCTCTCCTGATGGTGAACTCTACTTCGGTTCAGAGAAAGGACTTGTTGTGGTGCGAGAATCTCATATGACAGACTTGTACAAGGGGAGGCTGCATTTCACGCGATTGCTGATAGGTAACCAGTTGATAACCTCAAAAGATTCTCACATAGACCTGGATATATCTTCTGCCAAGCGCATCAAGATGCATGAAAGCGAGAAATCGTTAGCAATTGAGTTTTCAGCCCTGAACTATGCCAGCGAGAGACAAGGTATCTACAGCTATCGACTCCTTGGTTTTGAAAAGGAATGGGTACAGTTGCCTCCTGGTCAGCACGGTGTCCGCTATGCGAGTCTTCCTCCTGGTACATATCAGTTTCAAGTGAGGTATGCCGCAGGGGCTGAAAAGGGGTATGTAAGCCCAATTTCCATCGAAGTCATCGTTACTCCGTACTTCTGGAAAAGTTGGTGGTTCCTGACCTTACTGACTCTGTTGATGATGGCTTTCTTCATGTGGCTATACCACTATCGACTGGAGATAGTGAAGAAAAAAGAGTCTGAGCGTTTGCTGCGTCCGCTTGAGGAGGCAATCCATACTCTTGAGAATCCCCGTCTGTTGCAGAATCGTATTCAGGGCATCATTGACAACCATCGCAAGGTCGGAGAGTCCAGAGTTAAGAGTGTTGCTGCAGACCGAGAAGAACAATCCGCCATGCAGATGCCTTTTATGGATCAGTTGTTAGCTGTGATGGAAAAAAACTATGGAGATGCAAGTTTTGGAGTGGAAGAGCTGAGCCATGCGATGTGCATGAGTCGTGCGGTGTTGGCTCGTCGTCTCACTACAGAGACCGGTATGCCAACCAGTCAGTTTATCAGAAGCTATCGACTGGAGGTTGCAAAAAACATCATTGTAGAGAATTCCGGAAATAGAAATATAGCAGAAATAGCATATAAGGTTGGATTCAATGATCCAAAGTATTTTACACGCTGTTTCACCCGACAGTATGGTTCCTCTCCCAGTATTTATAAGTCGGACAATGTTTGATAGGGAGTGGAATATAAGAAAACAGTGCTTTTTATCCACCTATTTGATTATTTTGTCCACCTTTATTTCTGTTTTATTTTGTTAATTTGCACCAATTTTAATGAAAACCTAAATTATTAAAACATGAAGACTCTCAAATCTTTGATTTGCGCCGTTGGCGTGTTCGGAGTGATGGGCCTGTTGTCTGGATGCACTGATTGGGGTGAGGCGGATTATGCCGCTGCCGGTCAGGTGTTTGCAGACCGACAAATCGTAGGCACCTATCCTTTCCAATACGCTGATGCGTTGGTACAGTTCACAGATGTGGATGCCACCAACAGCCTGGCCGAGATTGTTCAAGACGATGATCTCGGAAGTGATGTGCTACACTTGGACAGCACGGGCTTCGTTCGTATAGCGAACCCTTTGAATGGGGTGAGGTTGCAGGACGGAGCTGCGTTGACTTTCTGGGTGAAGACATCAGATGAGAATTTAGATCGTGCACTTCTGTCATTTGGCTACGACATGGATGACGAGGCTTGTGCAGACTCTGCACGGTTCTATTTTACACGTAATGCACAGCTTGTCTATGAGAAACCGGGACAGTTACAGTCTTTAAATCTCGACGAGAACAATCCTGCCAGTTTCCTAACAGGCGTGATGGGCGTTGACACTTGGCACTTTATTGCTCTACAGGTGAGCACGACAGGTTATCAGCTCTATGTGGATGGTTTTAAGAGTGTGTCGGCAACGGTTGAAAATCCCAGTTCGACATCATTCCACTATCAGACGCTGGTGAACTTCCTAAACAGTGCGCCTTATATTTATATTGGTAAAGGTTCTGTTGACAACCCCAAGGAGATGTGGCTTGATGACCTGACTGTCATCCGCAACCACATGATAGCCCGCGACTGGGCTCGCCCGAACATCAGTGGTGGTGGCGGTGGCAGTGGTGAATCAACGCTGCCCACACCAGTATATTTCAATGACTTCAACAGTCAGGCTGGTGTTACTGTGGTAGGCAGCGGATGTTTCCGTACCGATGAAAGCAAGTGGTTTGGAAGTGTCTTCCAGAACGTGACCAGCACGGCTCCGCGCCAGAACTACCTGCTACTGCCCGAAGATGCGTTGTCACACTCGGCAGAGAGCAAGCAAATGACTATCGGTGTATGGGTGAATGCTGCAAATGCAGGAGCAAGTTCTTCCTACATGTGGGCGCCGCTCTTCACGGCCTATGCAGCCAAGAATGCAGAGAACACATTCCCGATGTTTGCATGTCAGTATCGTGGCGTGCTGCAAGTGAACTGCGCAGGTTGGAGTGATTACACTGACGCGCAGAATGTTGCTGGCGTGAATACCCTCTATCATGATGCTACCGACTGGCTCGCCGACAAACAATGGCACTACTACACTGTTGTTCTTGATGGTGAGAATGCCAAGGTCTATTTCGATGGAGTCGTAGTGAACGAGTGGAACAACGACGGTATCAACAATACTCAAGGCGGTCTGTTTAGCAATGGCGGTGACCTGAAGTACATCTGCCTTGGTGGTAACCAAGCTTGGAACTGGGGAGACAACGACCCGGGCTTCGCTTTCGATGACATTGCCATCTACGATGTTGCACTCTCTGCTGCTCAGATTCAGCAGGTCATGGACAGAAAGTATGGTAAAGGCGTAGATGTTCCGGCATCTGTCTATCGTGCCACCTTCGACAATACGGCTGGTCTTTCCATCGTTGGTGGCGGTAAGTTCTACGACAAGCAGGATGCCCACGGCATGGTATTCCAGAACGCCCCCAGCACTGCTCCGCGTCAGAACTACCTGCTACTGCCTGAAGATGTGTTGTCACATTCTGCCGATAGCAAGCAGATGTCCATCTCGTTCTGGGTGAATGCCGAACATGCAGGCGCAAGTTCTTCCTATATGTGGGCTCCGCTCTTCGCAGCCTATGGTGCTAAGAACGACCCGAACACATGGCCTATGTTTATATGTCAGGTTCGTGGTGTGCTGCAAGTGAACTGCGCAGGTTGGAGCGATTTCACAGACGCACAGAATGTTGCAGGCGTGAACACCCTCTATCATGATGCTACCGACTGGCTCGCCGACAAGCAGTGGCACTTATATACCGTTGTCCTTGATGGCGAGAATGCCAAGGTCTATTTCGATGGCGAAGTTGTGAACGAGTGGAACAACGACGGTATCAATAACACTCAGGGTGGCCTGTTCAGCAATGGCGGTGACTTGAAGTACATCTGCCTTGGCGGTAACCAGGCTTGGAATTGGGCTGATAACGATGCCGGCTTTGAGTTCGATGACTTCCAAGTCTTCGACATAGCATTGACTCCGGCACAGATTCAGGCTCTGTTAGGTCAGTATTAACCTTCAATAAACAGTATGAAATATGAATAATAGTATATTTAGTAAACTGTTCTTGCTTGTTGGCATGATGCTCCTTACGTTGGGAGCATCAGCCCAGGGCAAGATAACCATCACCGGAACGGTGGTGGACAATACAGGTGAGACCATCATCGGCGCGACGGTCCTGGAGGCTGGAACGACGAATGCCACGATTACCGACTATGACGGAAAATTCAAAATTGACGTAAAGAACGAAAAAGCCACGTTGCGCGTCACCTATGTGGGTTACCAGACTCAGGATGTGCGTGTTGGAAAGCAGCGTCAGTTAGAAATCGTCATGTTGGAAGACGCACAAGCCATACAGGAAGTTGTAGTCGTAGGTTATGGTAAGCAGAAGAAGGAGAGTGTGGTAGGTGCAATCTCCCAGATTTCCAACAAAGACTTGCTTTCTACTCCGGCTGCCAACGTATCTCAGGCTTTGTCTGGTAAGGTGACAGGTCTTGTTACCACGCAGACCTCTGGTGCTCCTGGCGCTGATGACATGAAACTCTATATCCGTGGTCGTGCCTCCTTCGCCGGCGACAACCAACCGTTGATCATGGTAGATGGTGTGGAGCGTGAGTTTTCTCAGATTGCTCCCGATGATATCCAGAGCATCTCTATCTTGAAGGATGCTTCTGCCACAGCCGTCTATGGTGTGCGCGGTGCTAATGGTGTTGTGTTGATTACCACGAAGCGTGGTCAGGACGCCAAGCCCGTTGTCAGCTTGTCGGCCAACTGGCAGTTCTCAGCCCCGACACGTCGTGACACCTATCTTAATAGTTATGAGAGTGTGAAGCTGTTGGAAGAGGCCCTGGCTAATGACGGCCTTCCTTCTCAGTATTCCGCTTATGATATTGACATGTTCCGCAAGAGTGTTAGCGGTCAGCTGACAGGAGCTGATGCTCTGCTTTATCCGAATGTGGACTGGTATGACACCGTGCTTCGCTCTACAGCCCCATCACAGCGTTACAATGTGAACATTCAGGGTGGTACCAAGCGTATGCGCTACTATGTTTCTGCAGAGTACTACGATCAGGAAGGTCTGTTCAAGAACTTCTCTGAAGACAGCTATGGTAACAAGTCCAACCAGAGCTATAACCGTATCGGCTTCCGTGCCAACCTTGACTTCCTGATGTCTAAGGACTTGACGTTCAGCGTGAACTTCGGTACTCGCTTTGAGGAACGCAAGGGCCCGAACTCCAACGAGCCGTTTGACGGAAGTTACAGCCAGATTTTCTATGGTTTGAACCACACACCGGGTTGGCTGTTCCCCGTGAGCTATCAGCTTCGTGATGCCAACGGAGCCGTTACACGCACCCTGTTCGCTGGTTCCTCACAGTATCAGGACAACCCCGTTGCCCGTTTGGCAAAGGCCGGTTTCTATCGTGCCACCAACACGATCAATGAAACCAACTTCATTGCCGACTATAAGATGGATTGGCTGACACCGGGCCTCTCTGCTCGCGGTATGGTGAGCTTTGACTATGATGCTTACTATAATCGTAGATTCACGGCCAGCTTCGCCACCTATGAGTTGAACGATCGTATGAACTACAACTCTATCGATGCTTACAACATGTTCAACACTGACGGTGAGTTGACTTATGCTGGTGACAACCAGACGACAACATACAAGTTGTATATGGAGGCCCAGCTGAACTACGCTCGTCAGTTTGGCAAACATGATGTGACAGCCATGATGCTTTACAACCAGAATGACTACCGTTTCCAGGCAGATTTGCGCCGTCGTTATCAAGGTATCGTCGGTCGTGCCACATACGGCTATGACGGACGTTACCTGGCAGAAATCAACTTTGGCTACAACGGTTCGGAGAACTTCCGTAAGGGCAAGCGCTTCGGTTTCTTCCCCGCTTTTTCTGCAGGTTGGGTTATTTCTCGTGAAGCCTTCATGAAGTCGGCAGAAAACTGGCTCGACAACTTGAAGATTCGTGCATCCTATGGTGAGGTTGGTAACGACCAGTATTTGGTTGGTGGTGTTTCACAGCGCTTCTTGTATGAAGAGAAGTGGAGCCAGATTACCAATGACTATTTCTTCGGTACAACTGGTAAGACAGGTATTTTTGAGAGCCAATATCCTAATTATAATGTTACCTGGGAAAAGGCTCATAAGTATGATGCCGGTCTTGACTTCAGCTTCCTCAACGGAATGCTCTATGGTAATGTGGACTACTTCTATGAGAAGCGTAACAACATTCTGACTCAGTATCTCTCCCGTCCTCAGTGGGTGGGTGTCGTGATGGCTGCCGGAAACCTTGGTGAAACCAAGAACAAGGGTTATGAAATCGAGCTCCATCATTCCAATCGTATTGGTAAGGACTTCCGTTACAATGTAGGCTTCTCATACAGCCATGCCAAGAACGAGATTGTCAGCATGGACGAGCAAGCCATGAAAACCGCATACCGCAAGCAGGAAGGTCGCCCCATCAACCAGTTCTTCGGACTTGTCTGTGATGGCTTTGTGACCAGTGCCGACCTTGCTGACCCCAACTTCCCCATCTCCACTTATGGAAATGTGCAGGTTGGTGACCTGAAATATCGTGACATGAACGGCGATGGCTTCATTGACGATCGTGACCAGACCGCTATCGGTTTTAGCGATATTCCAGAAAACACCTATTCATTCTCCTTTGGCGCAGACTGGAAGGGCATCAGTTTCTCTGTCCTGTTTGCCGGCGTGGACCACGTCTCCCGTTATTATGATGCAGAAGCCATGTATGCCTTTGTAGCAGGCGGTAAGGTGAAAGAGCATCATTTGGGACGCTGGAACCCCAATGTTTCTGAGGCTGAGAACTTAGCAATGGCATCCTATCCGTTGCTCCACTATGATGCCAACGGTAACCACAACCAGCGCCTGAACTCCTTCTTCCTAAAGAATGGTGCCTTCATGCGTCTGAAGAACGTGGAGTTGTCATACTCGCTCCCTTCCAAGTGGATCAATCATCTGACGATGAGCGAGTGCCGTGTGTTTATCAATGCTAACAACCTGCTCACATGGGATCATCTTCACAAGCTGGTCGATCCGGAGAGTTCCGGTTCCAATCGCTATCCGATTATGAGAACAGTGAATTTCGGTCTGAATGTTAAATTCTGATGCAGGGTAAGTAGATATGAAGACAAGTAAAAAGACTAAAGTTATGAACAAGATCATATCATTCAAGGTTAAGAAATGGTTGTGGGCTCAGCTGCCTGTTTGCCTTTTCGTTCTTTTCCCTGTTGTAACATCGTCCTGTGAGGGTGACATTACCGACTTCCTTGATAAGGAGCCGAGTAACGAACTGACGGGAGCTGAGACTTTCAGCGACTGGGCAACAATGGAGCAGTTCCATTGGGACACCTATAACTTCTTGCGCAATGGCGAGTGCCGTATCAACGGTTCTTGGATGGACGCTACGACAGACCTGGCCGAAACCAGCTATGCAACGGCTGGCGCGAGAACAACCTTTAATATCGGTAACTACTATGGCGACGGTGCTTCCAATGAGCTGACAGGTTCATGGGAACATCTGTACCGTGCAATCCGTAAGTGTAACATGATGCTGGAGCGTCTGAACCTCGTTCCTCAGCCTACAGATATTTCTCAAAGTGACTATGAGAAAAAACTGAAGTATTATGAGGGCGAGAATCGCTTCCTGCGTGCCTATTTCTATTGGGAACTCTTCCTCCGCTATGGCGCAGTGCCCATTGTGAAAGAGGTGCTCAACCCCGATGGCGACCTGCTCAGCAACTATACGACACGTCCAACGGTGAAAGAATATGTGGTAGATTTCATCATTCCAGAACTTCAGGCAGCCGAGGAACTCGTCATGCCGAAGAGTGAGTCTATGGAAACAGGTAACCAGGGCCGCGTCAACAAGCCCACATGCCGTGCCCTGCTTTCCAGGGTCTATCTATATATGGCCAGCGAGCGCTTTGCTGCTGAGAGCGGTATCACCTGGACAGAAGCTGCCAATGTTGCCAAGAGCTTCATTGATGACTATGGCACGGAGTACGAACTCTATACAGCAGCTGGAAGTCCTGGCGATAACTACACCAACGCCATTCTCCTGAATGCCCACACAGAGAACAATCCAGAAGTTATCTTCTATCGTTCTGATGTCAGCCAGGGATGGAACTCCTATGGATACTATCTCGACGCTCCGGTAGGAGAGGGCGGCAGCGGTGGAAACTGTCCGTCGCAAAACCTTGTCGATATGTACGACATGTCCAACGGTCAGTCACCCTTCACCGACTATGATGAGACAGGTGCTCCTGTCTATGACCCCGTGACGTTGCAGCCGGCCATCAATGCGGCCAGCGGTTACAACGACGCAAACCCCATGTCCAACCGCGACCCAAGACTTGTTGCCACGGTGCTTTTCCACGGTCAGACATGGAACGGTCGTTCACTGAACATGGTCATCGGGCAGGCCGACAACCCCATTGGCAATGCCAATGCAACACCGACAGGCTATTATATGCGTAAGTACATGCCGGAGGTCATTCTTCAGAATAACCATTCTGGTAACAGCTATCGCAACTGGATTATAGCCCGCTATGCTGAGATTCTGCTGAACTATGCCGAGGCTCTCAACGAGGCCCAGGGCCCCTGCACCGAGGTCTTCGATGCCTTGCAGCAGTTGCGTAACAGAGTTGGCATGACAGCACCCTTAAGTGCTCGCGCAGACCTGCAGACCAAGGAAAGCCTTCGTAACTTCATCCGCAAGGAGCGTACTGTGGAGCTGGCCTTTGAAGACCATCGCGCTTGGGACGTCCGTCGCTGGAATGTTGCTGATAAGGCTTTGAGCCGCGATATCTATGGTGTCGATGTTACCATCAGCCGAGGTGCTACCGTTTATACACGCAAGGTGGCTCAGCATCGTGTGTTCGACAACCGCATGTATCTTTATCCCATCCCCGAGGGTGAGGTCTGGAAGACCAGCATCGTCAATAATCCTGGTTGGGAGTAAAGAATTGGAGACTTGAAATAATTGAAGAATGCAAGAATTTAAGAATTCAATATGATGAAAGATTATATATATAATAAGGTGAAGAAAGTGAGCAAGAGCCTTTTGCCACTTCTGCTTCTTGCCCTTATACCGATGACGAGCTTTGCCGCTGACGGAAAGCCTGTGAAAGGTCGTGTGATAGACACGGAGGGCAACCCTGTCATCGGAGCCGTTGTCAACATCAGCGAGGAGTTCCGTATGGCTGTGACCGACAAAGAGGGACAGTTCGTTCTGAAGAAAGTCGGAAGCCATGATGACCTGTATGTGAGTTATACCGGCTACAAGAGCGTGCGTGTGAAACCCGACTTCGAGAGCGATCATTTCACCATCGTCATGGAGCCGGAGGATGTCTATGGCAAGAGTCAGCCTGTGGCTTTCACCTCCAAGCCCAGCCGTCTGACCACCGAAGCTATTTCGGTTGTCTCTGGTGAAGAGTTGGAGAAACATCCTGTCACTGTGCTCCAGAATGCCTTCACTTCGACACTCAATGGTATTGAGACCTATGAGGCTCAGAGTGAGCCGGGATGGAGTGAGACAGCCATGTATATCCGTGGTATTCGTACTATGAACGAGAATGCGCGCGCACCGCTGGTCATCGTTGACGATGTGGAGCGCGACCTCTCCTTCCTGGATGCCTATCCCATCGAGTCTGTCACAGTGTTGAAGGATGCAGCAAGTACTGCCATCTATGGTATGCGCGGTGCCAATGGTGTCATACTTGTCACCACCAAGCGTGGCCAGACTGGTAAGCTGAAGGTGGATTTCACCCACGAGTTGGGCTTCCAGTCCAACGCTGGCATTCCCGAGACACAGAATGCCTACAACTATGCGTTGACCATGAACCAGGCCCGCTATCTGGACGGCTTGAGTCCTCTCTTCAGCGACTACGACATCGAGCAGTACCGCAAGGTGAGTCTGGGACAGCGTCTGACGGGCATGGACCAGTATCGTTACTTCAATACCAACTGGCATGACGTAATGTTGCGCGATCTGGCTCCGCAGAGCCGTACTAACCTGCAGTTCTCTGGTGGTAACGACCGCGCTCGCTACTATGTATCATTCTCCTACCTGCGTCAGGAGGGACTGTTCGATTCCAAGTGGACCAAGATGAACGGTGATTACAACACCCAGCAGGTGCTCAACCGTTATAACCTTCGTGTCAACGTCGATTTGAATGTTAACAAGTTCCTGACCGTAGGTCTCGACCTGGGTGGACGTATCGATAATATCAAGCAGCCAGGTATCGACATCTGGAACCTCTTCACATGGGGTGCTGGTGAGAATCTGCCTATCTACCCTGTGTTCTGTCCGGATGGAAGTTTCTTTATGCCAACCACATCAGACTCCAAGAACGGTGCTGCCCAGTTGGCCGGACGTGGCTTCGAGCAGAACCGCCGTCGTAACCTCTACACAACGGTGACGGCCATAGGCGACCTGGGCTCACTCACCCCCGGTCTAAAGGCCAAGGGCGTTGTCAGCTTCGACTCCTATGAGACTTTCCAGCGTGTTCAGCAGGCAGACATCAACGTCTTCTATTATGATTTCCAGAACAAGGACGTTACCGATGTCAACGACTTCACCTATCAGCGTATGCGTACCTATAAAGCACTGCCTGACCCGACAACCAGGCCTCGCGAGTACTATTACAACATCAACACCCGCTTCGGACTGTCATACAACCGTCAGTTTGGTGATCACCTGATTGATGCTCAGGGATTCATGCGTACCTATAAGAATGTGGTTCGCGGACAGAATTCTTCCTACCGTTACCTCTCCTTCAACGGACAGGCCATGTATGCCTTCAAGAACCGTTATGTGTTGAGCGGTAGCATTTCTCGTATGGCCAGTGATAACTTTGCCAAGGACGACCGTTGGGACACCTTCCCCGGTGTGTCAGCAGGCTGGGTGATCTCCGAAGAACCTTTCGTGAAGAGCTTGAAATTCATTGATCTCCTGAAGGTTCGTGCCTCCTGGGGTGAGGCTGGACAGGCCAGCACGCGTGGCACCAATCTGGCAGGTAATGCAGAGGTGCGCTATCCTTACCAGAGTACCTATGCAACGGGTGCCGGTTATAGCTTCGGAACCAGCCAGAGCTATGTCGAGGGAGCCTATGAAGCCACTGCCGGTAACTTCAACAATATATGGGAGAAGAGCCGCATGACCAACTTTGGTTTCGATTTTGACATCCGCCACAAGACCTTCTATGGCAGCTTCGACATCTTCAAGGAGTGGCGTTCGCAGATTCTTGTCAACCGCTCCACCATACCTACCCTGTTCGGTCTTACCGCTCCGTTGGATTCCTATGGCAGGGTAGAGACTCGTGGTTGCGAGCTGAAGTTAGGTCACATGGGCAGCTTAGGCAAGCTGAAACTTCATATCGAATGGAATATGACCTGGAACAGGAATAAGATTACCGAGATGGACGAGCTCACTCCCGATTATGCTTATCAGGCTCAGACCGGAAAGCGTATCGGCCAGTACTTCATGTATATGTGGAACGGCTGGGCTTCAGACCCCAACCTCATCCCCTCCAGTCATGAAGACGCCATTGCTCATCCTGAGAAGTATCCCTACAACGCCGCTGGTGTCTATAAGTTGGGTAATGCTGTGTTTGCCGATGTCAACGGCGACCGCATCATCAACGACTACGACCGTGTGGCCAATGGCTATAGCAACTCACACATTCCTGAGACCCTTCATAGTCTGAATGTCGGCTTCGAGCTCGGAGGCTTCGATGCCCGTGTCATCCTGACCGGTTATCTGAGCCGCACCATCGAGTGTCGTGAGAACATGGACTACGGTTTCGGATGGGGTGGTACTTCCACACACGAGGTGACGAAGACCTGGGGTTACTACACCGACGATCCCATGGACCTTCGCAACATCATGGCCAAGTATCCCCGTCTGTCAACTCAGTTCAGTGATGTTGACCGCAACTATCCTTACAACCAGTCTAACATCTGGCTCATGAAAGGTAACTTCTGGTCACTGCGCAACATTGAGGTTGGCTACTCTCTGCCCAAGCAGCTCATTGCTAAGTGGTATATGACGAAGTGCCGTTTCTACTTCAGCGCCTACAACATCAAGACCTTCAGCAATATGGGCAAAGGCTTTGATCCTGAGAACCCGACCAACTACATCTGGGCATATCCCAAGACCCGAAGCTTCTCCTTCGGTATCAATGTCGGTTTCTAAGCAAGTGAAGGAAATTTTGAACTTTTAAAGACAGAATACAATATGAAGACAATAAAATATAATCAGGTAAGTGGGAAGGTGAAAGCACTTTTCAGCTCCAGCCTCTACGCCTTTGCCTTCCTGGCAATGGTTTCCTGTTCCGACTTCATGGACAAGGAGTACGATGCTTCGCTCTCTGATGAGAAGACGTTTGGTAACGTCACGCTGACGCGCGGATTCCTTGCCAATATCTACACCAACCTTCCCGACGGCTTTGCACCGCTCACCGATGACCAGTTTACGGGAGCCAGTCGCGATGCTATGACAGACAATGCTGTCACCTCCTGGGGACTGCATTATTATACCAAGATTGCCGCCGATGGCTATACGGCTAACGACCATCCCCTGCTGGGTTTCTGGAACGTAGATCTCTACGGTATCCGTAAGTGCAACCAGTTCATCAACAAGGCCCGCATGGATGTCATTGGCAACGCAGAGCAAGATGGTGACGAAAGCCGTCTCTACGAACGCTACATTGCCGAGGCTAAGTTGCTCCGTGCCATCTTCCACTTCGACCTCATCTGTTGGTTTGGCGATTGTCCGATTCTGGGTGGCGACACTCCGGGCTCGGCTACGGTCTTTGATCCCTCCAGTGATATGAACATCAGCCGCACACCGGCTGCCGAAGCCCTCGACTGGGTCATCGCCCAGTGCGATGCAGTGAAGGATGTTCTTCCTTTCCGCTATTCCAATGAGGCTTCCAACTGGGGACGTGTCAGCGGTGCCGTAGCCTATGCGTTGAAGAGCCGGGCAGCCCTCTACCGTGCTTCGCTGCTCTACAACCCCAACAATGATGTTGCCCTTTGGAATCAGGCTGCACAGGCTGCTATCGACTTCATCAATATGAACAACTCGCAGCCCGTTCCCTACCGCCTCTATGGTGGCAGCGATCCCGAGAACGACTACTACAACTGCTTTGTGACCACACCCACGCAGAACCCGGAATTTATCCTCTGCCGTAGCGTGTGGCACACCAACCAGATTGAGAAAGTGTTTCTTCCCGTTGGTTTCACCGGCAACTTCTCTGGCGCAGGTCGTACCAACCCCACACAGAACTTTGTTGACTGCTTTGAGATGGCCAACGGTATGCACATCGATGAGGCTGGCTCTGGCTACGACGAGACCCACCCCTTCGTAGGCCGCGACCCTCGTTTGGCTCAGATTGTCTTCTATCATGGCATGACATGGGGACGTGCTGACCAGCAGGAACAGCGCCAGCTCGACATGAGCTCCAACACCTCTGGTCAGGGCATCGACTACTCTTCTGCCATGGGTGGAACCTATACTGGCTACTACCTAAAGAAGTTTGTCAACAATATCTCCTGTAAGATGGGCGATGCCTACGACCATGCCTGGCCTATCTTCCGTTTCACAGAGATCCTTCTCAATGCTGCTGAGGCTGTCAACGAGGCACAAGGCCCTGCCAATGCCTATCAGTACATCAACCAGATTCGTGCCCGTGCCGGCATGCCTGACTATGCTGGTATGACCAAAGAACAGCTCCGTGAGCGCATCCGCAACGAGCGTCGCATCGAACTGGCTTTCGAAGACCACCGTTTCTTCGATATGCGTCGCTGGAAGCTCTATGAGGGCCACACCCTTACCGGCGAGCGCTCCCTGCCGCGTTATCAGCAGTATCTCAATATCTATGGTGTGAAGATTACGGGTGACAATGTCCTGACAGCACCTGTCTATACCTATGGATATGCTGAGACCGTCAACAGCCGTGTCTTCAACTCTCCGAAGAACTACTATTTCCCCATACCTGCTGCCGAGGTGAAGCGTTCACCCAACCTTCGACAGAATCCGGGATGGGAGGTTGAAGGCTCCGCTCAGGAAGAGACTGTCGTCTCAGAACCTTCCGAAGAACAGGAAGCAGAGTAGAGCCCTATATGTTCACCTATTTAAATATATAGAACAATGAAAAAATCAGTATATTCACTATTGACATTGCTGGCTGTCCTGCTCATGGTAGCCTGTGAAGACAGCAAGGATTACTCTTGGCCCGGCAATGGAGCTGACGTCACCGTGGGAACACCTGTCGTTTCTGAGGTTACATACTCCACCGCCTATGTCACATCGACTGTCAGCGGCTCGCTGGCCAATATGTCCAAGAAGGGCTTCTGCCTCAGCACTAACGCTGAGCCAACCATTGCCGACCTCGCCTTTGACGTCAGAGGCAGTGAGTTCGCTCAGACGGTAACCGGACTGACCGAGAATACCACCTACTATGTTCGCGCCTATGCGCTTGTGGCAAACAGCGTCATCTATTCCGATGCCGTCTCCTTTACCACCGATGCACAGAGCGAAGAGGACAAGCTCTCCGAGTATATCTGTCCTTCCTATCCCGACAACTATCTCAGCGTGAACGGCTGGAGTACGCGTGCTCAGTGGAACCTGGCCAACGTCCATGACCCGTCTGTCATGCTTGCCGACGATGGATACTACTATATGTATCAGACCGATGCTTCCTACGGAAACAGCTACTCTGGTCATGGACACTTCTTCTGCCGTCGCTCCAAGAACCTCGTTGACTGGGAGTTCCTGGGTGCCACCATGCAGCATGTTCCTTCTTGGATACAGCCCAAGCTCAACGAGATTCGTGCTGCCATGGGCCTCGGTCCCAGCACCGCTAACTTCAACGATGACAACCAGTTCGGCTACTGGGCTCCCTGTGTGCGCAAGGTGCGCAGCGATCTCTACCGCATGTACTATGTCATCACCATGCCTGGAACCCTCGACGGCGACGGAACGTGGAGCGAGCGTTGCTTCATCGGATTGATGGAGACTGCTACTCCTGCCAATGTCAGCTCATGGGTTGACAAGGGCTATGTCATCACCAACTATTCTGACCGCAACCTCAACTTCAACGTCGCTGCGAACAACTGGGGCAACTGTTACTACAAGTACAACGCCATCGACCCGTCATACATCATCACCGAGAATGGCGAACACTGGCTCATCTATGGTTCTTGGCACTCAGGCTTTGCAGCTGTCCAGATCAATGCTGAGACAGGTAAGACCATTACCGAGCTGCCCATGCCTTGGGGAGCTGAGAATGAGGCGGCTTACGGCACGCGCGTCTTCACTCGTCATCCCACCTATCGCTGGCAGGGTAGTGAGGCTCCGGAGGTTGTCTATCGTGATGGCTGGTACTACCTCTTTGCTGCCTATGACGGTCTCGATGTTCCCTATAATACCCGTGTGGTACGTTCACGCAATATCACCGGTCCGTATGTCGGCATGAATGGAACCGATGTTACCCGTGGCGGCGAAGCCTATCCCATTGTGACCCATCCCTACAAGTTCGCTGATGACCAGGGCTGGGTAGGTATCAGCCACTGTGCCATCTTCGATGACGGAAAGGGCAACTGGTTCTATGCTTCACAACAGCGCTTCCCGGCTGATGTTCCTGGCATTAATGCTTCCAATGCTATCATGCTGGGCGGTGTCCGTTCTATCATCTGGACCGAAGACGGCTGGCCACTCGTTATGCCTGAGCGCTATGGAGCCGTTCCGCAGCCCGCTATCGCTGAGGAAGAACTCATTGGCGCATGGGAGCATATCCCTGTCAGATATAGCAGCGGCAACATGTGCACCTCTGTCAACATTACGCTGAACGCCAACCACAAGGTTTCTGGTGCTTACTTCAATGGCAGCTCCTGGAACTACGATGCCGAGAAGAGAATACTCTCAATTGGCACACAGAAACTCTACCTCTCCCGTGAGGTTGACTGGGAGGCTTCACCACGCAAGGTTACCATCGTATATGCCGGTTACGCTTCTGGCGGTACTACCACTTACTGGGGTAAGAAGAAATAGGAATCTTCAAGTTTCCAAACTGAAAAACAGAGGGGGGCAGGCCGTCACGCTTGTCCCCTTTGTTGTGTTCTTATGGTTATATGATATCATATAGTTTGGCGCATTTGTGTCAACAAATGAAACAAAAAGTGATAAAAAACGAGCAGAAAGTTTGTTGTTTCATAGAAATGCTGTAATTTTGCAAACCGAATAAAGTGAGTCCTGACGTTCCCAAAAAGAAGTAGGTCAGGTGTTTGCTGAAATACAACTAAACACAAAACATACAATGAAGAAGATTAGAGCAGCCGTCGTAGGCTACGGCAACATCGGACGTTATACCGTTGAGGCCCTGGAGGCTTCTGAAGACTTTGAGATTGCGGGCATTGTGCGCCGCAGTGGTGCAGAGAACAAACCGGCAGAACTGGCTGCCTATGAAGTGGTGAAGGACATCCGAGAGCTGAAAGATGTCGATGTAGCCATCCTCGCCACCCCCACCCGTTCCTGTGAGGAGTATGCCAAGCAGATTCTGCCCTTAGGCATCAATACTGTTGACTCTTTCGACATACACACCAACATCCGCGGTTACCGTGAGCGACTCATGGAGCTGAACAAGCAGACCGGCACTGTCAGCGTCATTGCTGCAGGTTGGGACCCGGGGTCAGACAGTATTGTACGCACCCTCATGCAGAGCCTCGCCCCCAAGGGACTTTCCTACACCAACTTTGGCCCCGGCATGTCCATGGGTCACAGCGTTTGTGTACGCTCCAAGGAGGGCGTGAAGAATGCCTTGTCGATGACCATCCCTCTTGGGGAGGGCATCCATCGCCGTATGGTCTATGTGGAACTCGAAGACGGAGCTCGGCTCGAAGACGTCACAGCTGCCATCAAGGCTGATCCTTATTTCGCCAATGACGAGACCCATGTGTTTGCAGTGGAGTCGGTTGATGCCGTACGCGACATGGGACATGGCGTGAACCTGGTGCGCAAGGGTGTCAGCGGAAAAACGCAGAACCAGCGGCTGGAGTTCAATATGAGCATCAATAACCCCGCTCTGACGGCCCAGGTGCTCGTCAACGTGGCGCGCGCCTCCCTGCGTCAGCAGCCTGGATGCTATACCATGATAGAGATTCCCGTCATCGACATGCTCCCCGGTGAGCGCGCTGACCTCATCGAACATCTGGTATAACCTCCAACAACCTCTCCAAGAGGAAAGAGATTAAGAATTAAAGACTTGTATATGAAGAAAATATTCGTCATGAGTAGCATGGCACTTCTGCTGAGTGCCATGCCTGCCGACACCCCCATCACGCGTGAGGGCGACACCACCGTTGTCAACACCACCACCCTGGCCAAGGATGTGGAAGGCTACAACGGCCGTACCCCCGTAAAAATTTATATTAAGAAAGACAAGATTGTGAAGGTTGAGGCACTGCCCAACCACGAGTCACCGCAATATCTGGCCAAGGCCAAGGCCGTGCTGAAGAAGTTTGAGGGCAAGCAGGTGTCCAAGATCAAGACGCTCAAGGTTGATGCCGTCACCGGTGCCACCTTTACCTCAGAAGCTTTGGTGAAGAATGTCAAGAAGGGGGTAGCCCACTATCAGGAGAAGAGGTAAGTATCCTGTAGTTCAGAAAAATCCGGAAGTCCTGTTGAGTGTTCCCGATGGTAGGGGCAGGGCTTCCGGATATTGTGTTTTGTCAACGTAGGTCTTTATAGTCCGCTAATTCTGTCGTAAGTGATGTCAACAACGATGGGAAGTCCTTCCAGCGTGACAGTTTCACGCAGTATCAATGTTGTGGGAGTCAGTGCAACAATGGTGATGGTCATATCACTAAAGCCATTGACATTGTTAAGTAGAGGAATGGAAATACTGTTCCCAACGATGGTGTAAGGTGTTCCGTTAACATAGCTTCCGTTGAAGGTAAGTTTGTCATCCCAGATGGTTACACCCTGCTGTTGGGCTGTCTGGCGGATTTGTTCCGCTGTAACCGGTACGGCAAGGTTTACGACACGAACTGTGGCGACATTGATTTCCCAGGTTCCGTCAAGGTTTTCTTCTGTTATTGGGAGAGTTGCCACCTTGTCATCATCGCTGCTACATGCGGTGAAACCGAATAAAAGGATACTCATCAATGTGATGGTCATCCAATTTCTCATCATCTTTTTCATTGCTAAATGTTTTAGGTTAATAATAGATTAGTTTAGCTGGCAGCAAAGATATAAAAAGGTTCTGATTTATGCAAGAAAAAAGTGTTTTTTTAGATTCCTAAAAGCCATTTCTTTTCGCAGTCCTATGGTGTGTTCCTTTATTTCTATCCTATATCGGCTGTAACAGGTTGTCCGGACACTTTGAACAGGTTGTCCGGACAAGTTGAACGGGGCATCCGGACAGAGTGTCCGGGCCATTGGGACAGAGTGTCCGGGCCGTCGGGACAAAGTGTCCGGAGGCCCTCCGGACACCTCAGGGGCCACAAACAGCTGCCGACGGTCAATAGAAGCCGACGGCACTCAGGTAGTGGTCAATCCTGATGGGGTCGTTGTATCCGAATCTGCGGGTGAGGCTTCTGATCCTTCAGCACATTTTTGCACTAACAAAGATCCTGAATTTTCGGCCAAAAATCAAGATTTTTGAGCCTTAAAATTGCGTTTTAAGAAATATTAACTCATTTCCTCACAATTTCCTCACACCCCACAAAGCCTTTATTCATCGGCTTCTCAGCTCATGGAATGAGGAAATGAGGAAAAAACTAAAAATAAAAATTCCTGGTGCGCGCACGCGCGCGCGAAAGAACTTCCTTTTTCGCTCGGCGCACAGCGATGCTTTCTTTTTCGTTATTCATCGATTCCGAAGAGCGGGTCTTCTGGCATGACCATCGTGGGCTTCTGCTCAAATTGGCGGAGCTGCTCTTCAGAGACATATTGTTTGTCAACGACCAGTCGAAACATATATTCCTGGAACCATCGGTCGGTCATGATGTAGCAACCGGAGAAACCCACGGTGCCGCCCCAGGAGTTTTCCACTTTCCACTTCGTGGGCTTGCCGTCGGCGTCGAGGTCCACGGCAGTGAGCGTCATGGCGTGGGTGGAGCCGCTGTCGAAAGTGCTGATGCGCTGGGCTTTGTTCATGTTGAACGTAGTGTTGAAGAGGGAAGCGTAGTCGTAGTTCTCGGTGTCGAGGTAGCCACGCTTGCGGTCAAGTTGTTTCCCTACGTCGTAGGAGCTATACATCTTGCGTCCGTCCTTGAGTGAGGAGATGGCCAGTTGGGCAATTTCGTCCATGGGCAGGTTCAGATATTTCCAGTTATGTCCGTCGTAGGTGTGGCGGTCGTATTCCACCTCGTAGGTCTGGTGGTAGGGACGGCGAGGGTCGTTCATCACCATGATGAATGTACCGTTGAGGCGTTCGCCGACAGTCTCTTTAAAAAAACTTTTCGGAGTATAGTGCTTGGGTTGTCCTACGGGCTTACCATTTTTGTCGGTGAAGGTGTAGGTAAAGTCTTTCACCGGCTCACCCAGAGTCAGGCAGAGCATGCCGTAGATGGTGGTGAGCATCTCTGTCTTACGGGCTTGCAGGGCTTTGGCTGAGGTCTTGCTGGCAGCCATCTCGCGCAGTTCCAGTCCGAACTCGCGCAGTTTGGAAGAGATGAGTCGGCTCATGCGGCTGGTGTTTTCTGCCGAGTAGGTTTCGCGTACCACGCCCATGGGTGCCAGTCCGTATTTCTCTGCCAGGTCGGCAACACCGCAGAAGGTGCCGCCATCGTTGATGGGGTGTTGGAAGAAGAATTGTACGCGCGGGTCATCGATAGGTTTCGAGGCGTGGTCAATGACGCCCTGAAGCATGAGATTGGCTTTCTCCAGCTGGTCGTAGAAGAACAGGTAGTCGTGAGAGAATTCTACGCGCAGGGTGTCCTGATGTCGTTTGGCAAAGTCGGAGCGTAGCACGTTCAGACCGGAGAACATCCAGCAGCGGCCGCTTGACTTCTGGTCGTGTATGGACTGTTTGGGCGTCTCCACAGAGAAGTTGTCGGTAACAGGTCCCATGTTTTCAAAGTTCCTGGCCAGGTCATCGATAGAGTTGGAAGCAATGGCGTTAAACAAAGCCTTGCCAGCAGGATTGGCAGCATATTGTTGCTGCATCTGTTGGAGCATCTTCTCGCTGATGCCTCCATCCTTGTTCTGCGCTGAAACTAAAGTGGCACAAACCAGCAGAAACAGTGCCAAAGCGGTCTTTTTGAATGGTATCATGTTCTTGTTTTTATTACGATGTTGCAAATATACGAAAAAAGGATAGTAGGAACAAGGCAAACATGTTTTTTTTGAAAAAGTTTTGTGGGTTGTCTGAAAAAGCGTATCTTTGTAGAAACAAATGAAGACCCTCCGCAGTAAATCATCGCACGTCTGGTCCAACTGATTCCTGGACACAACAGATATGTGATATATATATAGAAGACCACCAACCGAGTGAACGGATATCATCGGAATCGTTGGACTGTGAGAGTAAGTTGTCAAGAATGAAAGATGAATAAAAAGCTGCTCTTTGTGTTGTTATGCCTCTTCTTCCCGTTAATGGCAGTATATGCCATTGACAAGAATGGCGCTTGCCCAATGGTTCATGTGGTAGCCGAACGTCTTCCCGACCTTACGATACCCCGTAGTGGGCACAGCACCTTTTTTGTGAATGGCGAATTGACGGTGACAGGAGGGCACACCATTGGCTTTGTGCCCACACCAACAGCCGAATATTTTGATCATGGAGCATGGCATCCGATGCCAATGGTCTATAGCCACGACAATGGTTTTGCTGT
>CAMNOK010000021.1 GCA_946546825.1 uncultured bacterium | reverse complement strand
AAACTGTGTTATACTACTTTTTATTGTAGCCTGACACAGTTTACTTTACACTCTCTAGTTCGGTTGACTTTTTTTCTTTTGTATTTCTTTTTTCATATATGACACCCTTTGTTTTGAAACTTTTAAGATACCAGCTACTTCCTTTTCAATAAAATCAAATCCCAAAAGAAGAAATACTTTTTGCTCCTGTTTTGTCAATTCTCCATATAATTTCCTGTCAAGAGGATTGATTTGCATATACGCCTTTCGTAATTTCACCCAGTCAGAAGGAGAAGGGTCCTTTAGGTTGTTTCGTGGTTTGACAAGTTCCCTGAAATATTTAACAGTGGAATCTTGTTCTAAAGCTTCTCGAATATCTTTTATCTTATACTCATCTAGTTGATGGTGAAGTTCATTAACCCTATCTGATAGTCGTTTAGTCTCTTTTCTCAGTACTACTTCTTGCTCCTTATATTCTTTTAGCAAACTCTCTCGCAATAACATGATATTAGCATCATGATCTTTCTTTAGCTGTGTCAAGAACAATTCTTGTTGTTTCATGTTCATACGAAGCTGTTCCGAGGCAAAATCTCTTTCTTCTTCAATCTGATTAAGTTGTTCTCTCAAACTAATAATTGTTCTCGTACGCCGAGCATTCTTTGCCCTGTATGTAAAAATAATAAAGGTTATCAATATTAATAATCCAGTGATAGAAGAAATAAAGATGATACGATTATTTCTTAACTTTTCCTCTTTCTCTAGTGCAACACGTTTATTTCTCTCGTAACTATACAATGCTTTAGTATTGGCAATCGCTTCTATCTTTGTTTTCTTATGAAGAGAATCTAAGGCTTCCTCATACAGAAAAGAATATTTAACGACACTATCATTATTAGCTCTTAAACGAGATATCATAAGGATTCCCCTTGAACCATCTTCATCTCCAGATAAATATAATTTTCGGAAATAATCTTCTGCCTTATCTAACTCATTTTGCTTTATATGATACAATCCACGGCTATAATAATAATGTTCACGTCCAGAGATGATATTTCCATTTTTGTCAAATAATCCAGATTCCGTCTCAAAAATATCCATGAGTCTTTTAGCTTCATGGATTTCTCCTCTTATAATATGAATATAGATAGCTACAGGATATGTCGCTGCTGCATGTTCCTTGTAGCCATACTGCAGATAAAGGTTTGAAACTTCATGTGTCAATTGCAAGACCTTATCAGTATCACCCAATAAGTAAGAAGGACTAATCTGTAATTCTATCGCCTTTAACGCAGAGAGGGTGTCCCGATCTTTCCATGCAATCTGCTCACATTGCCTGAAAGCTTGAGACTCATATTCTGGAAGATACTGTTTATGGTACAGATTAGCCATTTGACCATACACGGCATAAAGATTATAGAGGTCACAGTCGGCACTGGTGGTGTCAGCCTGCTCCGTTGCCTGCTGGTAGCACTCCAACGCCATGGGGGCTTCGCCCATGTCATGATAGACACGACCCAAAAGGTAGTGGGCACGCATGCGCTCGTTGGCGTTGCCGTGACGGTCGTAATAATCCACCACTTCCTGCATCACGGTGTCGGAAGGCATGGGGCGGCAGGTCTTGTTCAAGGCGTCTGCCAAGAGAAGCTGGTAGCGCATACGGGACTTCATCCCGAGCCCCCTCCCGACCTCCCCGAGGGGAGGAGAAGAGAGGGAGGGAGAATGAGAAAGAGGAGAAAGGAGCTTTAGAGCGGAATCAGGATTCACACGCAGCAGGGAGTCGGCGCGGTCGAGCTGCTGCGTCAGTGCCTTGTTCTTATGGCCGCAGGCCATGGGGAGAAGCAGACTAAGCAGTATCAGGCATGTGATAACTGATTTCTCGCTTTTGGTCATTATTTTTCTTGGTAGATGACGTTGGCAGCACCACTCGTGATATGTAGTGCTTCCGGGTGTTCCTTGATGAAGGTGTCAATGTGACGCTGACGTTTTTGCTCAAGGATTTCGTCAACAGAAATAAGGATGCCGGTTTCTTCTACATCACCAAAGCCGTAGTTGATCGCTGTGCCGAAGAGTTTCATGGTTGGGGAAAGCCCCATGTATGCATTGACAAGGGGAGGAATATTGTAGCCCAATGCCCGAATCTCATGGTTCAAGATGCGATAGTCATCCTTGAAGTTATCTTTGCAGAAAAGGGCTTGCAGTTCTTGGATGTTGGTTTCTATTTTCAGCGGTTTCATCGGTGTAATGAGCCCTTCTCGGTCAGCGAAGTGCTTTTGTAGAAAGTAGAGTATCATGTCACGTCCGCGTCGGATGTAGGAGGGGTACATGGTGAACTTGCCGAAGAAATATTTCAGCTTGGGGTTGATGACCGTTAGGGCGCCAAGCCCGTCCCACAGATTGTCAAGGGCAAAGAGACTCTTGGCCCCCATCTTAGAGCTTTGGTAGGGAAGAGATACAAAAGAGCGTCCCAACTCCACCGTGTAGGGCATATATTCCTTGATGAACTTCTCTGAGAAATGGAACATGTGGCTGGTAGCCAGATGGGGTTGTCCGTTGCTGTCCATGTCCCACTCGGAGCCGTATAGGTAACGATAGCCGCCGATGATTTCTTCGTCTTCGGGATTCCATACGATGAGTTGTTTGTAGCAATTCTCGCAGGTGTCGAACTCGTCGATGTCCAATTCTTTCCCAGTGCCGCCGCCTGCATCACGAAAAGCAATTTCGCGCAGTCGTCCAATCTCTCTCATGACGTTGGGTGCATTGTGGGCCGTAACGATATAGATTTCGTTGTGGCTCTTGTTGGTCATGCGTAGTTGCTTGTCGGGTGTCAGTTCTTGTTTGATAAGTTTGGTGTTGACGGGCGGAATTACGGGTTGTTGCATGGGGAAAGGGTTTAGTGTTGAAGAGTTAGGGGCGTATTGATGTTATCTGTATCGGAAAGGGCATATACTTGTTCTTGGACGTAGGCGGCCCATTGGGAAGCATTCTTGGACTTGTCGAAGGTCTGCCATGGGATGGGCTTGCCGATTCTGACTTTGAAGGTCTTGCCCACATTTTTGTACATCTCATCGACGAGAAAGAGCATGGCAACATTGAACTTCAGCCTGAGTGTCTTGCAGATATTGGCAATCCGGTAGAACCGTTCAGAGTTTTGTCCACCAAAGTGGATGGGTACTACATCACGGTGGGTCTCCACACTCTTGCTGATAAAGGTCTTCTTCCAGGGCAGGTCTTTGATACAGCCCTGTTGTTTGCGGCTACACAGTCCGGCAGGGAACATCAGAATGTGGTGGTCGGAATGGAATCCAGCTTCCACCATGGCCGGAAAGTCACGACTCTGTTTGCCCGTCTTGTTGATGGGAATGGAGACTGGAGCCAGTCCTGGCAGGTTCATGAGCAGGTCGTTGACAAGGTATCTGAAGTTACCATTGTATTGACGGCCGATGATAGCTCCGAGAGCGACGCCGTCAATACCCCCGAGAGGGTGGTTGCTGACGAAGGTGTAGAGCTTGCCATCGTCCTTGTCTGGCAGGTTCTCGCGACCTTCCACCTGTAGTGTCATCTGCAAGTAGTCAACACATGCCTCCAGCCACTCAGTCCCTTTCAGGTTGCGAGATTCCCAGAGAAATGCATTTACTTGGTCTTGATGGGCAATGTGCTTCAGCCAAGTGATGAGTGGACGGGGTACAAACTTCTGCCTACTGCCCATCTTGTCTTGGAGAATGCGGTCGATGTCAACGGTTTTCTCTATGATTTCGTCCATGTTGGTATGTGCTCTACAATCAATCTGCAAAGATATATAATTTTTTCCAAAGATGTCATGGAAAAAGAAATTTTTTATTCTTTTTGAAAAAAAGTGGAGAAAAGTGGTGGATTGTGGGGAAATGTTTGTACTTTTGCGGACGAAAAGACCTTTAAGAATAAGTACATGCGTTTTTTAGGAAGTATAGAAGGTAAGGCAGATGCCAAGGGCAGGGTTTTCCTGCCGGCAGTATTCCGCAAGGTGCTCCAGGCATCGGGCGAGGAGAACTTGGTGTTGCGCAAGGATATCTTTGCACCTTGTCTGGTACTCTATCCTGAATCGGTATGGAACGAGCGAGTTGATGCGTTGCGCAGTCGTTTGAGTGACTGGCGTGCAGACCATCGGCAAGTGTTCCGTCAGTTTGTTTCTGATGTGGAAATGCTGGGACTTGATGCCAATGGTCGTCTGCTGATTCCGCGTCGGTATCTGCGCATGGCAGATATCGACCAGGATGTTCGCTTCTTGGGGGTTGACAATACCATTGAAATCTGGCGAAAGCCAGATGAAGACAACCCGTTTATGGATGCCAGTGCATTTGGCACGATGGTTGAAGAGCTGATGGGTAAGTCTTCAAATATTGTAGCTGAAAACATCTAAAAAATATTCTCGTGGCAGTGACCGCAGAAACATATCACGTTCCGGTGCTTTTGACAGAAAGCATTGACGGGCTTGGCATTAAGTCCGGCGGGATTTATGTGGATGTAACCTTCGGGGGTGGTGGTCATAGTGAAGAGATTCTGAGGCGTCTGGGTGGAACTGGTCATTTGTATGGCTTCGACCAGGATGCCGATGCGGAAGAACGGCTGTGTCGCGGGAACGGTCTGCCAGAGGTTGGCGAAAACTTTACCTTTGTTCGTTCCAACTTTCGATATCTGAAAAACTGGATGCGTTATTATGGTGTCAGCCAGATAGACGGATTGTTGGCCGACCTTGGCGTTTCCAGCCATCATCTTGACGATCCCACCCGTGGCTTTTCATTTCGTTATGAAGCTCCGCTGGACATGAGAATGAATAAGCGTGCTGGTCGAACGGCTGCCGACATCATTAACGAGGACTCAGAAGAGCGACTGGCCGACATCTTCTATTTGTATGGAGAATTGAAAAATGCCAGACGCATCGCCAAAGTGCTGGTGGAAGTGCGTGGCCAAAAAAGGATTGAGACAACGCAGGACTTTCTGCATGTGGTGGAGCCCTTCTTCCGTCGTGAACGCGAAAAGAAAGATATGGCGCGCTTGTTTCAGGCTCTCCGTATAGAGGTGAACCACGAAATGGATGCTCTCCGCGATATGCTGAAAGCTGCTACAGATTTGCTGAAGCCGGGAGGAAGGCTTTCTGTCATCACCTACCATTCGCTGGAAGACCGAATCGTGAAAAACGTGATGAAAAGTGGAAATGTGGAAGGCAAGGTTGAAAAGGACTTCTTCGGAAGGATGGATACTCCATTTGAATTGGTTCATAATAAAGTGATTGTGCCAAATGAAGAAGAACAACAGAAGAATCCCCGTTCACGGAGCGCCAAACTGAGAGTTGCAGAAAAAAAATGTTAATAGCCATTGTGAAATTGTTGCGATTCTAAATATGAAGAAGAAAGAAACGGAGAAAGAGCAGGAAGCTCCCCGGCTGGTCGTAGAGCAGACGGAAGCACCCGAGAAAGCTGATGCCAGAGCCCGTCATGCAGAGGCGTCTGACGTTGAAGAGAAGCCCACGCTGAAAGAGATCATCCAGGAGCAGGCAAAAGAAGATGAGACCCCTCATTCCAACACCTTTACCCTTCGCAAAATACTGGGTGGAGACATCCTTTCCACCAGTACGATTCGTCGTCAGGTATGGGTCTTCATGCTCATCACTTTGTTTGTCATCATCTACATTTCCAATCGCTACAGTTGTCAACAAGACTTGATAGAGATAGACAGACTCCAAAAAGAGCTTTTACATGCTAAATACAAAGCTTTGTCATCCAGTAGTCAGCTGACAGAGAAGTGCCGTGAGAGCCATGTGCTGAACCAGCTGCAAAACAATAAGGACAGCCTGCTGAAGATTGCTAACCAGCCGCCATACATTATTAATATCCCAGAGGAATAAGAAATGAGTAAGTTTGACGCCAAGAAAGTGATGCCCCGCTACAGCGTTTTCGCTATCGTGATGACGCTGATTGCTGTTGCTGTGGTTGTGAAAATGCTCTATACCATGACGGCTAAGAGAGACTATTGGATGCAGGTGGCCGCACGCGTAAAGAAAGACAGTGTGAGCGTGAAACCTAATCGTGGAAACATTCTCTCCTGCGACGGACAATTGATGGCATCCTCGTTGCCGGAGTTTAAGATGTTCATGGACTTTAAAGCCTTGCATGAGTCGAAGACCGATACCCTCTGGGAACAGAAGGTGGACTCGATATGTACTTGTCTAAACCAAATATTCCCCGAAAAGAGTGCCGCCTCTTTCAAAGCCGATTTGGAAGAAGGCCGGAAGAAGGAAAGCCGCCATTGGGCAATATGGCCATATCGTGTGGATTATAACACCTTCACAGAGGTTAAGGCACTACCTGTTTTTCGCTTGGTTTCCTACAAAGGCGGTTTTCACTACGAAGAGAATAATGCCCGTCAGCGTCCTTTCGGTTCGGTGGCATCCAGAACCATCGGTGCCATGTATGGTGCAAAAGACACGGCACGTTTCGGATTGGAACTGTCTTACGACTCTATACTTCGTGGTACTAACGGTCTGGTGCATCGCCGCAAGGTGCGCAATAAGTACCTTGACATCATGGATACTCCACCCATTGACGGAGCTGACATCGTAACAACTATTGACGTGGGCATGCAGGACTTGGCAGAGCGAGCTGTCATTGACGAGTTGAAACTTATCAACGGAAATGTGGGCGTGGCCATCGTGATGGAGGTACAGACCGGTGATGTGAAAGCTATCGTCAACATGGAGAAATGCGGCGATGGAGAGTATCGTGAACGTAAAAACCATGCGGTGAGCGACCTGCTGGAGCCCGGCTCTGTATTTAAGACGGCTTCTATCCTTGTGGCACTCGATGACGGAAAATGTGATACCACCAAGCGGGTGGAAACTGGTGGCGGCATATGGCCGATGTATGGCCGAAATATGAAAGACCATAACTGGCATCGTGGCGGCTATGGTATGCTTACGTTACCCCAAACGCTACATTTCAGTTCCAATATTGGTGTGAGCCGTATTGTAGATGAATACTATCATGCGCATCCTGAGAAGTTCGTGGAGGGGATCTATCGTACAGGCCTGGCCGATGATCTCCATATTCCACTGGCTGGTTCTTCTCCGGCTGTCATTCGCAAACCACGTATGGACAAGACGGGGCGCCACTGGGCCAACTGGAGTAACACGGCTCTTCCGTGGATGTCTATTGGATATGAAACACAGGTGCCACCTATTTCAACCCTCACCTTTTATAATGCAATTGCTAACGATGGCCGGATGATGCAACCTCGCTTTGTGAAGCAGGTCGTCAAGGATGGTGAGGTTATCATGGATTTCCCTCCAGTGGTATTGCGCGAGCATATTGCCAAGCCTTCGACCATCAAAACTATGCAGACCATACTGGAACAGGTGGTCAGCATAGGACTCGGAAAGAAAGCCGGTTCTCCGTCGTTCAAGGTTGCGGGTAAGACGGGAACAGCCCAGATTTGGACTGCCAGTGGTAAGACCGCGTCCTATCTGTTGTCGTTCGCCGGTTTTTTCCCGGCAGATAAGCCACGCTACTCTTGTATCGTTTGTATTCAGAAATCGGGACTTCCCGCTTCTGGCGGTGGAATGTCAGGCGTCGTCTTCCACCATATTTCAGAAGGTATCATGGCCCAAAGTCTGAAGCTGGATGTGACTGATGCGCGCGACTCTACTTCCATTCTAATACCTGACGTGAAAGATGGAAACCTGATTGCCGCGGACTATGTACTCTCTCGCCTGGGTATCAATGCTCATCATAGTTGGATGCAAACAGATCAGGAAGGCAACTATGTTTGGGGGCGAGCAGGAAAGCAAGGAAGGAGGCAGGTCGTGCTGAATCAGCAGAAACAGTATGGTGCTCACCAGATGCCTGACGTAACAGGTATGGGGGCCCGTGATGCAGTCTATCTAATTGAAAAACGTGGTGTCAAGACTCATATTGTTGGCAGAGGTCGTGTGGTAAACCAGAGTATTGCTCCCGGCCATGCTATTAAGAAAGGAGATGCCTGCATGCTCACGCTGAGTATATAGTGAGGCAGACTTCGTGGTAGGATAATAGAAAAAAAGATATATGAAACTGAAAGAGTTGATAAGAAACATCTGTCCTGTAAAGGTCGTTGGCAATGACGATGTAGAAATCACAGGAGTGAACATCGATTCCCGGTGTATTGCAAAGGGCCATCTTTTTGTGGCCATGAAGGGAACACAGGTTGACGGTCATCGCTATATTCCAAAAGCAATAGAGCTGGGGGCAAGTGCCGTGTTGTGTGAAGATATGCCAGAGGGGGAACTTCCTGGTCATGTCGTATTTGTCCAGGTGGCATCTACCGAAGATGCGGTAGGACCCGTGGCAACACATTTCTATGGTGACCCCTCCAGAAAACTGCATCTCGTAGGTGTAACAGGTACCAATGGTAAGACCACCGTTGCTACTTTGTTGTATAATATGTTTCGCGCCATGGGACACAAGTGCGGACTACTCTCCACCGTCTGTAATTACATAGTGGATGAGGCTGTGCCCGCCTCTCACACAACCCCCGACCCCATTGAACTCAATCAGTTGCTGGCACGGATGGTAGAGTCTGGTTGTGAATATGCGTTCATGGAATGTTCCAGTCATGCCATTGCCCAAAAGCGTATTGGAGGCCTACGCTTTGAAGGTGGTATCTTTACCAACCTGACTCGCGACCATCTGGACTACCATAAGACCTTTGAGAACTATCGTGATGCTAAGAAGGCATTTTTCGACATGCTGCCGAAGACATCATTCGCTATCGTAAATGCCGATGACAAGAACGGACAGGTAATGGTTCAAAATTGCAAGGCGCAGGTGAAAACCTATTCTACGCGTTCGATGGCCGATTTCAGAGCACGGCTGCTGGAATGCCATTTTGAGGGTATGTATCTCGAAATTGATGGCCGCGAGGTTGGTGTGCAGTTTATCGGTAAATTTAATGTTTCTAACCTGCTGGCTGTCTATGGAACCGCCGTCATGTTGGGCAAGCGGCCGGAAGAGGTGCTCGTCGTGCTCAGCACACTGAAAAGTGTCAGTGGCCGTTTGGAACCTCTCCGTTCTCCGGAGGGCTTCACCGCTATTGTTGACTATGCCCACACGCCTGACGCTCTGGAGAATGTGTTGAACGCCATCCACGAGGTGCTGGGTGGAAAAGGACAAGTCATCACTGTTTGCGGTGCGGGCGGTAACCGTGATAAGGGGAAACGACCGTTGATGGCACAGGAGGCTGTCAAGCAGAGTGACCGTGTCATCATCACTTCAGATAACCCGCGCTTTGAAAAACCTCAGGATATCATCAACGATATGTTGGCCGGTCTTGACCAGCGACAAATGAAGAAGGTTCTCTCCATTGTTGATCGTCGTGAAGCTATCCGTACCGCCTGCATGTTGGCAAAAAAAGGAGATGTCATTCTTGTGGCAGGAAAAGGGCATGAGGATTATCAGGAGATAGAAGGAGTGAAACATCACTTTGACGACAAGGAAGTGTTGCGTGAAATATTCAAAGGCTAACAGAGATTTTGAGGAATAGGAATAACATTATAACTGTATCATGTGTCATTAACGTATGCTATACTATATTTTTAGATTTTTAGAAGAGTACAATATACCTGGGGCCCATGTGTGGTCTTATGTATCGTTTCGTGCATTGCTCACGTTGATTCTTTCCCTGATGATCTCTGCGTGGTTTGGAGAGCGATTTATTAAGTTCATGAAGCGTCGCAATATCTCAGAGACGGCGCGCGATGCGAGCATAGATCCCTTTGGGGAGAAGAAAAAAGGAGTGCCCACGATGGGCGGCATCATCATCATGGTTTCAATCTTGGTCCCTGTCATTTTGCTCGGGCGAATGCGTAACATTTACCTGCTGTTGATGATCGGCACGACCATGTGGCTGGGATTTCTTGGCTTTCTGGATGACTATATCAAGATATTCCGTCATGACAAAGAAGGACTGAAGGGAATCTACAAAATAGTGGGTCAGGTGAGTATCGGCTTCATTGTCGGACTGACGCTTTGGTTGAGTCCCGATGTCGTGGTTTGTGAAAATGTCAATGTAAAGCAGTCTAATCAGGAGATTGTGGTAAAGCACCAGCAGAAACCGGTGAAATCGTTGCAGACCACCATCCCATTTCTGAAAAACCATAATCTTGACTATTCTAAGGTGATGTCTTTCTGCGGGAAGTATAGGACGGCAGCTGGCTGGATACTGTTTGTCATCATGACCATCATCGTAGTAACAGCGGTTTCCAATGGTGCAAACCTCAATGACGGCATGGACGGCATGTGTGCTGGAAACTCGGCCATCATTGGCGTAGCGTTAGGTGTTTTGGCTTATGTGTCATCGCATATTGGTTATGCCTCCTATTTTGATATCATGTACATACCCCATTCAGAAGAGTTGGTGATATTCCTGTGTGCCTTTGTCGGTGCCATGATAGGTTTCCTTTGGTATAACGCCTATCCTGCACAGGTGTTCATGGGTGATACTGGTTCGTTGATGATTGGCGGTATCATTGGAGTTTGTGCTGTTATCATTCACAAGGAACTGTTGGTGCCCATTCTCTGTGGCATATTCTTGGTGGAAAGCCTGAGTGTCATCATCCAGACACAGGCATTCAAGTTCTTCAAGGCTAAGGGGCAGCGAGTCAGGATTTTCAGGGCAACGCCTATTCATGATAACTTCCGCAAGCTGGACAGTCAGTTGGATGCCACAAGTCGCTATGTCTTTAAAGGTTGGCCACAGCGTCAGTTTCATGAGTCGAAGATTACCATTCGTTTTTGGATTACCACCATCATCCTGGCTGCGCTGACTATTATCACGTTGAAAATCAGGTAAAAAGAGAGTCGAAGTTGTAAATGAATAGTTATTGATATTATAATTATGAGTAGAATAGTAGTATTGGGAGCAGCAGAAAGTGGTGTCGGAGCTGCTGTGTTGGCGCAGAAGCAAGGTTTTGATGTCTTTGTTTCTGACATGTCGGCCATCAAGGATCATTATAAGAAGGTGCTTGATGACCATGGTATCGTGTGGGAGGAGAAGCAGCATAGTGAGACGTTGATACTCACTGCTGATGAAATCATCAAAAGTCCCGGCATACCAAAGGAGGCTCCAATGATACAGAAAGCCATGGAACGTCATATCCCCATTATAAGTGAGATAGAGTTTGCTGGCCGATATACTCGTTCTAAGATGATTTGTATCACTGGATCTAATGGCAAAACAACGACTACATCGCTCATCTATCATATATTTCGTGAGGCCGGCTATGATGTTGGCTTGGCTGGCAACATTGGTCATTCACTGGCCTTGCAGGTAGCAGAGTCTCCACATGAATACTATGTCATCGAATTGAGTTCCTTTCAGTTGGATGATATGTACGACTTCCGTGCCAATATTGCTGTCCTGCTAAACATTACTCCTGACCATTTGGATCGTTACGACAACTGTATGCAGAACTATGTTGATGCCAAGATGCGTATCATTCAAAACCAAACTTCAGACGACTCTTTCATCTATTGGAATGATGATCCTATCATCCGCCGAGAGTTGGAGAAGTATGACATTAAAGCTATCCAGTTTCCTTTTTCAGAGCTGAAGGAGAAAGGTTCCATAGGTTATATCGAGGAAGGGCAGTACATCATAGAAACCCCCACTCCGTTTAACATGGAGCAGGAGGAGCTTTCCTTGACGGGCAAACACAACATATACAACTCGCTGGCAGCAGGTATTACTGCCAATATAACCGGCATCAAGAAGGAAATTATCCGCAAAAGTCTTTCTGACTTTCCCGGTGTAGAACATCGTTTGGAGAAGGTCTGCAAAGTAGGTGGTGTAGAGTATATCAATGACTCTAAGGCTACGAATGTAGATGCCTGCTGGTATGCTTTGGAGAGTATGAAGACCCCCACCATCCTGATTATTGGCGGAAAGGATAAAGGAAATGACTACGAGGCTATTAAGGAACTGGTACTGAAAAAATGTGTAGGCCTGGTGTATCTTGGTGCAGACAATGCAAAACTTCATCAGTTCTTTGACCCCCTTGGCATTCCTGTGCGAGACACTCATTCCATGAAAGAGTGTGTGGAAGCCTGCTATGAGATGGCACACCCTGGTGACACTGTTCTACTTTCACCCTGCTGTGCCTCTTTCGACCTTTTCAAAAACATGGAAGACCGTGGTGAACAATTTAAGACTTTGGTGAGGAATCTATGATTAACAAGACGTTAGGAAACTTGTTTAAGGGAGACAAAGTTATTTGGATGGTCTTTTTCTTCCTGTGCATCATCAGTGTGATAGAGGTCTATTCGGCTTCATCGCAGCTGACATATAAGGGGGGTAGCTATATTGCTCCTGTCCTCAAGCATGTATGGATTCTGTTGATGGGGATTTTCTGCATGTTGGTGACCATGAATATCAAGTGCAAGTACTTCAAGATTGTAACGCCTTTCTTACTGCTTGTCTCTTTTTTGATGCTTATATGGGTGCTCTTTGCCGGTCATTCCACCAACGGTGCATCGCGCTGGATAGGATTTCTGGGTATGCAGTTTCAGCCCTCAGAGATAGCCAAGGGAGCTTTGATATTAGCCACAGCCCAGATACTCAGTGCCATGCAGACTGAGCATGGAGCTGACAAGTTGGCTTTTAGGTACATCTTGTTCGTATGTCTTTGGATTGTCGTGCCCATCCTTTTGGAAAATTTCTCCACGGCCATACTCATCTGTAGTGTCATTTTCATGATGATGGTCATAGGAAGAGTTCCCATGCAGCAATTGGGGAAGCTCATCGGTGTTGTTGCTGTGGTTATAGCCGTAGCGGTGCTTGTTGTTTTTGTAGTGGGCGAGCAGGCTGACAATGAGGAGCAGTCACGTCAGAATACCTTGGTTGAACAGGTCGATGTTGCTGGGGCACAAGAACAGGAAGAAAAGCAAGGGGCTTTTACCTCTATCTTCCATCGTGTAGGGACCTGGAGAAATCGTCTGACTGATTTTGCTGATAGTAAAGACCTGCCTCCCGACTCTGTGGACTTGATTGGTAAGGGGGCGCAGAAGAACCATGCTCGCATTGCCATCGTCTCTTCCAATGTTATTGGCAGAGGACCAGGTAACTCCGTGGAGCGCGATTTCCTCTATCAGGCTTTTTCAGACTTTATCTATGCCATTATCATCGAAGAAATGGGATTTTTTGGAGCTTTGTTCGTTGCGATGCTATATATCATTTTGTTGTTTCGAACAGGAAGGATTGCCAGCCGGTGTGAAAATAATTTCCCTGCATTTCTTGCTATGGGATTGGCTTTGCTGCTTGTCACTCAGGCTCTATTCAACATGTGTGTGGCTGTAGGGCTTGCTCCTGTCACAGGACAGCCGTTGCCGTTGATTAGTAAGGGTGGAACGTCAACAATGATAAACTGCATTTATGTAGGTGTCATTCTTAGTGTCAGCCGGTCGGCGAAAAAGCGAGAACTGGGCCCCAACGAGCAAGACGATGAAAGTCTTGTCGTGGCATAAGTCAAAAGACTTAAAAAGATTGAAAAATAGCGTAGAGACATTTTTTTTTATTACTTTTGCAAGATTAATAGAGTTTTCTGATTATGGGTAAGGAATTGAGGATTATTATCAGTGGCGGAGGTACGGGTGGACACATCTTCCCAGCCATCTCTATTGCCAATGCAATTCGGGCCAAACACTCAGATGCTAAAATACTATTTGTTGGCGCTGATGGACGTATGGAAATGCAACGTGTGCCTGATGCTGGCTATGAGATAAAAGGACTACCGATATGTGGCTTTGACAGAAAAAACTTGTTGCGCAACGTCAAGGTGCTCTACAAGATATGGAAAAGTCAACGTATGGCTCGCGCCATTATTCGCGACTTTAAGCCTATGGTGGCAGTCGGGGTGGGTGGCTATGCCAGTGGTCCCATGTTGAACAAATGCGCAGATGCGGGAATTCCTTGTCTTATTCAAGAACAGAATTCTTATGCTGGAGTGACCAACAAACTCTTGGCCAAGAAAGTTCGTAAGATATGTGTAGCCTATGAGGGTATGGAGCGTTTTTTCCCGGCCAATAAAATCATCATAACCGGCAATCCTGTTCGTCAAGCCCTTTTGGAAACTACGATGACACATGAAGAGGCCGTGAAGAAGTTAGGGCTCAACCCAGCAAAGAAGACTATTTTGCTGGTTGGTGGTAGCCTCGGTGCTCGCACGATGAACGAAAGCATTCTTCAGCATCTTGACCTCATTAAAGAGAGTGATGTGCAGTTTGTGTGGCAGACGGGAAAGTATTACCATGCTGACATCATGAAACAGTTGAACAATCGTCAGGACTTGCCCAACCTGAAGGTAATGGATTTTATCAGTGACATGGGAGGGGCCTACCGCGCAGCAGACTTGGTTGTCAGTCGGGCAGGAGCCAGCAGTATTAGTGAGTTTTGCCTGATTGGCAAGCCTGTTATTCTGGTTCCCTCACCCAATGTGGCAGAGGACCACCAGACCAAGAATGCCATGGCCCTGGTCAATAAGGACGCGGCACTTTATGTTAAGGACGATGAGGCACCCAAGGCATTGTTGCCGTTGGCGCTGGAGACCGTTGCTGATGACGCGCGCCTCCAGACATTGTCAAAGAATATATTACGACTTGCCCTGCCAAATTCGGCAGATATCATTGCTGACGAAGTGATTAAATTAGCTTATGGATATTAAAGATATAAAAGCTGTCTATTTTATAGGAGCCGGTGGCATAGGAATGAGTGCCATAGCACGCTATTTCATAGGTAAAGGAATGGTTGTTGCGGGCTATGATAAGACCCCGTCTGAGTTAACTCGCAGACTGGAACGTGAGGGTATGCTCATCCATTATGAAGAAAATGTCAGTGAGATTCCCCATGCTTGTAAGAAGCAAGAGTCGTGTCTTGTCGTTTATACTCCTGCGGTGCCTGCAGATCATAAGGAACTGGTGTTCTTCCGAGAGAATGGCTTTGAAATACAGAAGCGTGCTCAGGTGTTGGGTACCCTGACACGCACCCACAAGGGATTGTGTGTGGCAGGAACCCACGGAAAGACCAGTACATCAACGATATGTGCCCATATCATGAATCAGAGCAAGGTGGGGTGCAACGCTTTCCTGGGCGGCATCTCCAAGAATTATGGTACAAACTATATTCTTTCCAGTAATAGTGATTTCGTGGTGATTGAAGCCGATGAGTTTGACCGTTCTTTCCATTGGCTGAATCCTTGGATGAGTGTCATCACCTCTACCGACCCTGACCACCTTGATATATATGGGACGAAGGAGGCCTATCTGGATAGCTTTCGCCACTACACAACCCTCATCCAACCAGGTGGGGCCCTGATTATCCATCGAAACCTTGAGATGCAACCGCAGGTCCAAAATGATGTAAGAGTCTATGACTATGCTTTGGAAGACGGTGATTTCCATGCAGAAAATATCAATATTGGAAATGGTGAGATTAAGTTTGACTTCATATCTCCCATAGAATCTGTGAAAAATGTAGAATTGGGAAATCCTGTTCCCATTAATATAGAAAACGGCATTGCCGCTATGGCTTTGGCTCAACTGAACGGATGTACAGCTGATGAGCTGCGCTATGGTATGAAGACCTATCATGGCGTGGAACGTCGTTTTGATTTTAAGATCAAAAATGACCGTCATGTATTTCTTTCTGACTATGCTCACCACCCCATGGAAATCTTACAGAGTGCTCGCAGCCTGCGTCAACTCTATCAGGACAGAAAGATCACAGCCATCTTCCAGCCTCATCTTTATACTCGAACACGCGACTTCTATCGTGAATTTGCCGATGCGCTCAGTCTGTTGGACGAAGTGATTCTCTGTGATATCTATCCAGCCCGCGAACAACCTATTCCCGGTGTGACGAGTCAGCTTATCTATGACTGTTTGAAACCGGGTGTGGAGAAGAGTATGGTCACGTTGGACGAAGTGCTGCCGTTGGTGAAAAGCAGGGACTTTGATGTCCTTGTCGTTTTGGGCGCGGGCAATTTGGATAATCTATGTCCGAAGATAATGAAAATCATTGAGGAGAAATAGCATGACTATTAACTGGAAAAAAGTTGTAATCGTATTGCTTGACTTTGCACTGGGTGCCTATCTGATGCTTGCAGTCACGGCTTTCAACAAGCCCGACGAAAGTTCCAAGGTGTGTAATAAGGTGGTTATCAAAATTCAGGATGAGAGCACCAACGGCTTTATCACGGCTAATGAAATCAAGAATCGACTGACAACGCTTCGTCTATATCCGTATTTGAAGCCTATGCGCTATGTGGACTCGCGCCGCATAGAAGAGACCCTGAAGCAGAGTCCCTTTGTCAACACAGCAGAGTGCTATAAGACACAGGATGGTCATGTCTTCATCACCATTACACAACGCATGCCGATGGTGAGAGTCAAGGCCTCGAGTGGAGAGGATTACTACCTCGATGACAACGATTGCATTATGCCCAACTCCAGTTACACCTCTGATTTGATTATTGCTACAGGGAACATCAGCAAGACTTTTGCTATCAATTATGTGTCACCCTTGGGGAAGAGCCTGATGACGAGTGATTTCTGGAAAAATCAGATAGAACAAATCAACGTGTTGCCTGACGGTAGCATAGAGTTGGTGCCGCGTGTGGGTTCTCATGTGGTCTGCCTTGGACATCTTCCAGAGAGCAGAAACCCCAAGGAACGTCAACGACTTATCAATGACTTTGTGAGCAAAAAACTGGATCGTCTGGATAAGTTCTATCGCTATGGTCTCTCACAAGCAGGATGGAACAAATATTCCTACATCAGTCTGGAATTTGACAATCAGATTATCTGTAAGAAACATGATCCCCACGAATAACAGATGAAATAAAAATAAAAAACATATAGTTACTATGCCAAAGGAATTTATTGTTGCGATAGAACTCGGCTCGTCTAAGATGACCGGTATCGCCGGAAAGAAAAACCTGGATGGAAGTGTCTCAGTGTTGGCCGTTGTCAAGGAAGATTCAACTTCATGTATTCGCAACGGAGTGGTCTATAACATAGACAAGACAGTTGTTTGTCTGACAAATATCATCAAGAGGTTGGAGACAACCCTCAAAGCGAAAATTTCCCATGTCTATGTTGGTGTAGGAGGTCAGAGTATTCGCAGCGTGAGGAATGTAATTGTCAAAGAGCTGCCTGCAGATACCACAGTCTCAACCGAAATGATCAATGAACTGATGGATGCTAACCGTATTCAGACTTATCCTGATCAGGAAATTCTCGATGCTGTCACTCAGGAGTATCGGGTTGATCAGCAATACCAACTGGATCCCGTCGGTATCCAATGCAACCGTTTGGAGGGTAACTTTTTGAATATTCTTTGGCGTAAGACTTTCTATCGCAACTTGAATAAATGTTTTGAACAGGCAGGTATCTCCATTGCCGAGATGTATCTGGCTCCGTTGGCTTTGGCTGACAGTGTGCTCACAGAGACTGAGAAACGATCGGGTTGCGTGTTGGTTGATCTTGGTGCTGACACGACAACGGTTTCTGTCTATTTCAAGAACATCCTGCGTCATCTGGCTGTCATTCCTCTGGGCGGAAGCAATATCACCAAAGACATAGCTTCTATGCAGATAGAGGAACATGATGCTGAGAATATGAAACTGAAATATGGCTGTGCTTTTACCGACAATAGTGATATTGATAACAACCTGATGCTGAACATTGATCAGGAACGTTCCATCGAAAGTCGCAAATTTATTGACATCGTTGAAGGCCGCCTGCAAGAAATCATAGAGAATGTCTGGTTTCAGGTTCCCAATGAATATGTGGACAAGCTGCTGGGCGGCATAGTCCTGACGGGTGGTGGCTCCAATATGAAGAATATAGAGAAGGCTTTTCGTAACCATACTCCCATTGAGAAAATTCGTGTGGCCAAGTTCGTTAATTTCACAGTCAATTCAAGCAACAATGATATCACCGATCATAATGGCATGATGAATACCATTCTTGGATTGTTGGAGAAAGGTGACATGAATTGTGCTGGTGACGAATTCAGCAACGATCTCTTCGGTACCACAGGTGAGTCGTCAAACGGAGGAGGATCAGACCTCCATAAGACGCCTCGTTCACTGAATGAGATCTCTGGACGTGGCATTGTTCAGACCGAGGACGAGAAGAAAAAAGCTGAAGAGGCCGCACGTCAGGCTGCTGAAGAAGAAGCAGAACGTATCCGTCAGGAAGAAGCTGCCAAAGCTGAACTCATTCGTCAGCAAAAACGTGAAAACAGTCTTGGCCACAAGGTCGTCAAGGGTCTCAAGAGCTTCTTCACCAAGATGGTGGAGGAGGAAGAATGATCTCCTGACAGATGATGAGTGCAATAATTATATATTTCCCACTTCAAAAAGAAAATAGCTATGCCAGATTTTATCAATAGAAACAACATATTAGATTTCGGGATGCCCGAAAAAGAGAATAGTATTATTAAGGTAATAGGTGTTGGTGGCGGTGGCGGCAATGCCGTGAATCACATGTATCGCGAAGGTATTCACGATGTATCCTTTGTGCTTTGTAATACCGACAACCAGGCACTCAACGACAGTCCTGTTCCCGTTCACCTACAGTTGGGAAAGGAAGGCCTTGGTGCTGGCAATAAGCCTGAGAAAGCCCGTGAAGCAGCAGAAGAGAGTATAGAGGAGGTTAGATCCATGCTCAATGATGGTACGAAGATGGCTTTTATCACGGCAGGTATGGGCGGCGGTACAGGAACAGGTGCTGCTCCTGTCATTGCCCGCGTCAGTAAGGAACTGGGTATCTTGACCGTGGGTATTGTGACCATTCCCTTCCGCTTTGAGGGAAACAACAAGATAGACCAGGCTCTCGATGGCGTGGAGCAGATGTCCAAACACGTCGATGCCTTGCTGGTTATCAATAATGAGCGTCTGCGTGAGATTTATCCAGAACTTACGCTGCTTGATGCCTTCAGCAAGGCTGATGACACATTAAGTGTAGCGGCCCGAAGCATCGCGGAAATTATTACTAACCATGGACTCATCAACCTTGATTTCAATGATGTAAAGACCGTACTGAAGGATGGTGGTGTAGCCATCATGTCAACTGGCTACGGAGAGGGCGAGGGTCGTGTAAAGAAGGCTATTGATGATGCTTTAAATTCACCGCTGCTCAATGATAACGATATTTTCAACTCCAAAAAGATTCTTCTTTCTATAAACTTCTGTGATGAGAAGACTGAAGGCTCTGGCCTGATGATGGAAGAGATGAACGAAGTCAATGATTTTATGGCCCGCTTTGGCAGCGACTTCGAAATCAAGTGGGGTATTGCCGTTGACCCGGAACTGGGCCCGAAGGTGAAGGTCACCATTCTGGCTACCGGCTTCGGTATTGAGAATGTCGATGGAATGAGTACTCACCTGGGTAAGAAGACGCAGGAAGAAGTCGATCGTTTAGCCCGTGAGGAAGAGAAACGTGCTGAGAAGCAGAGCCGACGTGACCGCTATTATGGTGATAATGGGAAGAGCAAACAGTATAAGCGCCGTCCCAATATCTACCTGTTCCGTCCGGAGGATCTCGATAACGAAGACGTCATTCTGGCCGTAGAGAATACACCCACTTACAAGCGTACCCGCCAGATGCTGGAGGAAATACGTATTCAGGCTAATGGTGGTCAGACTTCAGAGAAGAAAGACGAGAGCGATTCTGTGCAGGGTGTCATAAGCTTCACCTGATATTTCGGATGTCCGACAGTTCTCTGTTGGATATCTTCATCTTAAACCCTATATTCATCATCAACAAACCTTTAAACTATGACATTGTTCGATCAAATCAGTGAAGACATTAAGTCGGCCATGAAGGCTCGCGACAAAGTTGCCCTTGAGGCATTGCGTAATATCAAAAAAGTTTTTCTGGAAGCCAAGACTGCTCCAGGTTCCAATGACACCTTGGAGGATGCAGACGCTTTGAAGATTCTGCAGAAGCTCGCCAAGCAAGGCAAGGAGTCCGCCCAAACCTTCATAGACAACAACCGTCAAGAATTGGCTGATGAAGAATTGGCTCAGGTAGCTGTCATCGAGCGCTATCTCCCTAAAGCCCTTTCATCAGAGGAGATAGAGAATACCGTTAAGAGTATTATTGCTGAGACGGGAGCCCAAGGTATGAAAGACATGGGACGTGTCATGGGGCTTGCCAGCAAACAAATGGCAGGACGTGCTGACGGTCGTGCTATTTCCGAAATTGTCAAACGCCTATTGTCATGAAACGGTCCTTTTGTTGTGCACTTGTGATGCCGGCTGCTGCCGCATTGGCTCAGACCAGCCAGCGGCCCAACATCCTTTATATCATGAGTGATGACCATGCCTATCAGGCTATCTCGGCCTATGGCACCGATATCGGTCGGCTGGCTCCTACTCCACATATTGACCGAATCGCCAATGAAGGCATGCGCTTTGATAACGCTTTCGTGGAGAATTCCCTGTCATCGCCCAGTCGTGCCTGTACCATCACAGGCCTCTATAGCCATCAGAATGGTCAGCGTCAACTGTTGGAGGGCATCGACTCCACGCGTACCTTTTTCTCAGAACTTTTGCAGCAGGCAGGCTATGAGACAGGCATGATTGGCAAATGGCATCTCATGTGCACACCGAAAGGCTTTGATTACTACCACGTTTTCTGGGATCAAGGCACCTATTACAATCCGCAGTTTATGGGGCAAGATAATCCTGGCAAGTATATCCGTGAGGAGGGCTATGCCACGGAACTCATAACGAAACATGCCGTGGAGTTCCTCGACCATCGCGACAAGTCGAAACCTTTTTGTCTGATGGTGCACCATAAAGCTCCCCATCGCAGCTGGTTTCCAGCCGTCCAGCACTTGGGAATGTATGATGACGTGACCTTCCCACTGCCGGAAACCATGTGGGATGACTATGCCACTCGTGGCTCGGCAGCCCATACTCAGAAGATGGAGATTGGCGATGATATGGAACTGGTGCTCGACTTGAAAGTCGATTCCGTCGGTGCCGGCCCCGTCAACTTCCAAAAGACCATAGCAGAATATGGTCGTATGGATGCTTCTCAGCGTCAGGCAAATGAAGCATATTTCGGGGCACGTTATAACTGGTTCCAGCAGGCTAACCTGCAAGGGCGCGACCTTGTGGAATGGAAATACCAAACCTACCTGCGCGACTATCTTTCTGTCATCCACTCTGTCGATGAGAGCGTGGGTGAGTTACTTGACTACCTTGACCGTCATGGGCTGGCAGAGAACACCATCGTCGTCTATACCTCAGACCAGGGTTTCTACTTGGGAGAGCACGGCTGGTTTGACAAGCGCTTTATGTATGAAGAGAGTCTGCGTACGCCGCTTCTCATTCGTTATCCCAAGGTGATTAAACCTCATTCTGTATGCACAGCGATGGTGCAGAATATCGATTATGCCCCCACGTTCCTTGACTACGGTGGCGTGAAGAAACCGAAGGAACTTCCCGGGCGCTCTCTGGCCCCCGTCTTTCAAGGAAAGAAACCTGCCAACTGGCGTAAAAGCCTCTACTATCATTACTACGATTATCCCGCTTGGCATGTTACGCGCAAGCACGATGGCGTGCGCACTGAGCGCTACAAGCTAATTCATTTCTATGGAAAGGGTGGCGTGCGTGCTCAAGAGGAAAACAAATACCAGAACACGCCTGGTACCCGCGAATACAACTCCTTCCAGTGGATGAGTCGTTCCGGCTATGTGGAGAACGACCCTGATATCGACTACATGGAACTCTACGACCTGAAGAAAGACCCCCATGAGTTAAACAACATCTATGGAAAGCCTGGCACGGAGAAAATCACCAAAGAGCTACAGCAGCTCCTCGACAACTACCGCCAGCAGTTGCAGGTTGACGAATATTGAAGACCGTGAACGCCATCAAGCGATTCATCCTTATCCGCATTCTTAGCTTCGAGGGGAAACTACTGAGGGAGCTTCTGTTTTTGATTGTGTAATGATAACAAAAGACGAGATACAAGAATTATTGCATAGCACGGAGACCTATCGTGTGGAACGAACCACGTCAACAAGTGATATGGACAAGTTTCAGGAGGCTATCTGTGCCTTCAGTAACGATCTGCCCAATTCACGCAAGAAGGGGTATCTGATACTCGGAGCTTATGACAACGGCACTTTGTCGGGGCTGAAGGTGACTGATGACTTGCTGAAGAAGATAGCAGCCATACGCTCTGATGGTAACATTTTGCCCATACCGGTAATGAGTGTAGAGCGCTTTGAGTTCCCTAAAGGCGACCTGCTCGTTGCAGAAGTGACTCCATCCATGTTGCCTCCAGTGCGCTATCGAGGTCGCACTTTTGTTCGCATAGGTCCTCGTCGCGACATTGCTACGGAAGCGGAGGAACGCATTCTGGCAGAGCGTCGTACATCGTATATGGCTACATTCGATGCAACTCCTTGTGTCAACGCCACTATTGACGATATAGACATTGAATATGTCAAGCGTGACTATCTGCCACAGGTGGTCGATGCAGAGGTGTTGGCACACGACAAGCGTTCCGTTAAAGAGCAAATGGCGTCCATCCATCTTTTTGACATGAAGCACGACTGCCCCACATATGCAGGAATCATCCTGTTTGGCAAGAATCCACGTTACTTCATGCCTGGCGCATTTGTGCAGTTTGTACGTTTCTCTGGAACAGCCATAGGTGGTGACGTATTGAACGAGAAACGTTTCCAAGGGCCACTTTATCAATTACTTCCAGCATTGGAATCCTTCGTCAGCTATGCCATCATCACGCAACGACCAGTTCCTGTGAGTCTATTCAAGGAAAAGACGGTTGTTAACTATCCGAACAACGCCCTGCGTGAGTTGATGATGAATGCTGTGATGCATCGCGACTATCAGTCTAACATGCCTGTACGTCTGTATCAGTTCGACAATCATATAGAGATCATGAACGCAGGTGGCTTATATGGTGAGGCACGCCCAGAGAACTTCCCGATGGTTAACGACTATCGTAACCCTATCGTTGCCGAGGCCATGAAGGAGATGAAGTATGTCAACATGTTCAATCAGGGCATCAGACGCGTACAGGACATGTTGCGTGAGAATGGAAATCCGGAGGCAGAATTTACTGTTGAAAAACTAACTGCCTTTGAGGTGAAGGTCAGGCCGACTATATCACTTAACTTAGTCACTGACCAAGAAAAAGTGACTAAGTCGGAGACCAAGGCATCCGATATGGTTAACGACATTTTGGCCTTCTGCACAACCCCTCGCAGCATGACGGAGATAATGGAGCATATAGGTCTGAAACACCGTTATAATGTGAAACATCGCTATATAGACCCCCTTATTGAAGGTGGTTTCATAGAAATGACAATACCCGACAAACCCAACAGCAGAAGTCAGAAATATAAGCGCACGTTAACTTAGTCACTCAACTTGGTCACAGATGAGTTGATAATGGTATATAAAAATAATATGGCATATAAAGAACCTGGCCACGTTTACATACTGACTCGCTCGACCCTTGAACCAGAAGTTGTAACGTTGGAGAAGATAGTATAGTCCATGAAACATTCCTTACCCGTCTTTCTTCTTTTGTTGCTTCTTCTTGCGGGATGCAGCCGTGAGGACAGGGCTTTCGTGGCCATGCTCGACCGTGCAGACTCCCTCATACAGACGCACCCGGACTCAGCACTGGCACTGCTTGATGCGGCGGGGAGCCAGGAAGCCAAGGAGTCAGGAAGTCAAGGAGGCAAGAGGTCAAGCCTCTCCATGCGCTACAGGCTGTTGCGTGTGAAGGCCGAGGACAAGCTCTACAAGCCCATCACCGGCTATGAGTCCTTGGTCATCGACACCCTTGTGCCTTATTTCCGTAAGCACGGCACACCCTATCTGAATGCCACCGCCCTGTTCTATGCCGGCCGCATCTGTGCCGACAAGGGCGATGCTCCCCAAGCCATCGACTACTATCAGCAGACCCTCAATGCCCTGCCCGAGGGAGAAGACCCGCGCTTCCGTGGATTGGTACATATACAGATTGGATGGTTACTGCATTATCAGGATCTCTATCAAGAGGCTATCCTGCAATTTAAGGAAGCTTGCCGATATGAAAAAGAAGCAAAGGATACAACATACATTATCCATATCTTGGAATCTATCGGAGAAGACTACATGTTACAGCAGAAGAATGATTCAGCTCTCATGTATCTCCACCAAGCAATAGACTTGGCAGAACAGAGCAAAAACCATAGCATGTGGATAAAGGTGATGATGGAAACAGCCAGGTTTTATCTATTTCAAGATAGTATTCAGTCTGCACGGAATTGTCTGATGCCCGTATTGGCAGATTATGACTCATCCGACATCAGTCCTGTATATGTAAATGCCGCCATGTTGTATTATAAAGAAAACAATGTGGATAGTACCCTTTATTTCTGTCGTGGTCTTTTGGAGAAAGGAACAGTCTATGCAAAATACACTGCATACAAGGCTCTTGCCGCAATGTCGTTACAGGGTAGAAACTCAAAGGAAGCATTGCAATATCAAAATAGATGGGAGGAATGTGATGACTCTATCAGGAAATTGGAAAGTAGGAATACTATCGCCCGCATGCACTCCCTTTACAATTATCAGCTGAGGGAGAAGCAGGCTATTGATGAAAAAGAGAAAAAAGAAGAGGCACGCCAAATGGTGTTTTTCCTATCCATGTTAGCTTTACTTTTATTGCTTTCAGTAATCGCATTATGGCAATATGCTCAGAAACGTAAATTGCGATATATGCGCAGGTTGGATGTCTTGGAAAAAATAAGGGAGCACAGTTTGGAAGAAATCGAGAAGAAAGAATTACAAATCCACCATCTTGAGTTCCAGGTAGAAGAAACACTACAGCAAATAAATAATCTCGCTAAACAGGAAAGTGAACAGCAGGAAAAAGATAAAGAAATCGACTCCCTTTTTAAGGAAAATGAGTGCTTGAGGAACAAGATAAAGGATTTGAATATTGACATAGAGTTCCTGCATAGTCTTCGGAAGAAAAACGATGATGCTGTCCATAGAATCAAGGCAACAAACATTTACCAGAAGCTCTTTGTCTTATTGGAATCACCAGATACAATGATGCGAAAAGAAGACTGGAAACAACTCTCTGATGTAACAGATCAACAGGCCCCATCTTTCAGGAAGAATTTACAAAGTCTTCTCATACCGTCTGATTCCGAATATAAAATATGTGTACTATTGAAGTTAGATGTTCCTCAGGCAAAGATAGGTAGATTAATTAGCATGACTCCTTCCGGTGTAACCCATGCATGTCAAAGGCTATACAAGAAGATAAAGGGAGAAAAAGGAAGCGTAGATGATTTGATTATGCTTCTAAAAGACCTGTAGAATGCACTTGTCAACTTTCTGTCAACAAAAAACGTTGTTGGATTCTTTTTTCTCTCATACTTTTGCAAATGTTTTAAGCATCAAAAATTTAAAGTATGAGAAAAAATCTTTCTTTCTGCCTTTTTGGCAATGTTTGTTGTGATAGGATTTGCTCAGTCACAGGGTGTGAATTGGAATAATCCAATAGGAGGAACTAATAAACCTCATCACGCCCCTGCGTTGTTACCAACCTTATG
>CAMNOK010000020.1 GCA_946546825.1 uncultured bacterium | reverse complement strand
AATATTATGCGGATGCTGCCGGAGGTGGGTGCCGAAATACGTGAGAAGGTGAAGGGGGATGAAAGATGACGCAAGACGAGAAGTGGATTGTACGATATAATGAGGTGGTGACGTTTATTGAGGCCAATAAGCGGAATCCTTCTCGTTATGATCCTATGGAAAGAGGCCTCTATTTTAACTGGCTTCACCATCCTAGGAAACAGTTGAATGCTGGAACCTTGAAGTCGGAAAGGGTGGAGAAGTTTAGAAAACTTCTGGAAATGATGGAACAGTATAGGCGGAAGAATCAGTATGAATAGTGGTCGCGATAATATCGCAACATACGGGATAAAATAAGCAGCCATGGCATGGCAGCAAATAGGACAAGAAGAAACTCGATGAGAGAACCAATGAGCACTGTAATAAAGAAAAGGAATGAAGCAGCTCAATAATACATATCATTACGGGATGGCTGGGTATCTGATGGACTTCGGGTTTGGAGGGTTCATTGGGTACGGGAAAGGTGTTTCCGTAGGATTGGTGTCGGAAGCAATCTTCAAGGTTGGTATGTGTCTGCCTGCTGGGCCTTACGTCACGGATGATGATGTGAGGTACATCGTTGATACCATCAAGGCAAATATTCTTTGATGTCCTTTTCGAAAAGAACCAAAAGGGATTGTTCTTTTCTTTGGCGCAAAGAAAAGAACTAAAAGAAACATCCACCCTTACCAAGCCTTCCCCTATATGGGAAGGATGTAGCTGACTACGGCGGAAACCGACCTTCGTCAGAGTTTTGGTAAGGTTTACAAAGCTTTCGCCCTTCGGGTAAACCTTCTATTGTTTATCGGCTACCGCTATGGATAAGATATTAAGTGTGTTGAAAGGGATATGGGCATTTTGCTCGTACTTGTTTGTGCCTCAGTGGGGGAGTAAGCGAAGTGTGAAGGATGATGTCTGATGGAAGAGGGAAGATGTCTGAAGGCTGAAGGCTGATGGCTGAGGGAAGATGTCTGAAGGCTGATGGAAGAGGGAAGATGGAAGAGGTGAGAAGGATGATGTAAGAATAGAGTTAAGGATGAAAGATTGTCAGTATCATATTTTTAGCCCATATCGGGTGTGTCCGTTAGGGGCGCATGTGGATTATCAGCATGGGTTAGTGACGGGATTTGCGATAGTTCTCATTTATGTATTTTTTTTCGGATTGCTTTGTGCTGTCAGAATTTTGCACTACCTTTGTGAGCAGTATGCAACAACAATGTAGAATATGAACAGGACAAAGAGATTTGGAATAGGTATGGTCCTGGCGTTGCTGCCAGGATCATTTTGTTTGTGGGCCTTGCCGACTCATCATGATGAGCAGGGTGGGGGACTTTCGCTGAAGGATGCCTACCGAGACTACTTCTGGGTGGGCGTGGCCGTGAACCAGCGTAATATTACCGACTCGGCACAGCAGGCGCTGATATGCCGGGAGTTTAACAGTATGACGGCGGAGAACGACATGAAGCCACAGCCGACAGAACCGCGAGAGGGTGTGTTCGACTGGCGCCGGGCCGACCGGGTGGCAGACTTCTGCCGGAACAACGGAATCCGACTGCGTGGCCACTGTCTGGTGTGGCACAACCAGATAGGTGACTGGATGTTTAAAGACTCCTTGGGACAAGAGGCTTCGAAGGAGCTCGTGCTGGAGCGCATTCGACGGCATGTCTTCGCTGTTGTCTCCCGCTATCGCGATGTGGTTTATTGCTGGGATGTGGTGAACGAGGCCATCACCGATGACCCGCGGGTGAAGAACCCTTTTCGACAGTCGCGACTTTACAAGATATGTGGCGATGATTTCATCCGCACTGCATTTCAGGCCGCTCGCGAAGCCGACCCGAATGCGTTGCTGTTTTATAACGATTACAATGAGTGTGACTCCGTGAAGAGTCGCCGCATCTATGAAGTGGTGAAGGCAATGAAGGAAGACGGGGTGCCCATTGACGGCATCGGCATGCAGGGGCACTATAACATATACGGCCCATCGGAGGAACAGGTGGATAAAGCACTCCAGCTGTATAAGAGCATTGTGGAGCATGTGCATGTGACGGAGCTGGATGTCCGTATGAACCGCGATATGGGTGGACAGCTTGACTTCAAGCGCGACAGTACGGAGATGAGTGAAAAACTTGTCCGCCAGCAGGAACGCCAGTATGCTGCTCTCTTTAGAGTGTTCCGCAAACATGCTGACGTGATAGACTGTGTGACATTCTGGAACCTCTCCGACCGCGACTCGTGGCTCGGAGCCCGAAACTATCCGCTACTCTTCGATGAGCATTACCAAAAGAAGAACGCCTATCACGTCGTGGTCAACATGACGGAGCCATAATACAAAGATTGCCATACTCGAAAACGGGTGTGGCAATCTTTTTTACAGAGAAACACTTATGTCCAGTGGGTCAAGTCTTTCTCAGAAATAAACTTCAGATTGTTCAAGATGATGGATTCGCGGGCTTTCTCGGTATCGTCGGTACGGAAGACGAGGATACCCTTACCGTTGAGCAGGAACGAGTACATGTAGGTAATGCTGATTCCGGCATCGCTGAAGATTCTTACGGCATCGGCGGCACGGCCGGGCTCGTCATCAAGGGCGATGGCGAAGACGTCGGACAAGGCCACCGCAACACCAGCCTCTTTCAGCTCTTTGTAGGCACGGGCCGGTTCACTGCAGATGAGACGGTAGATGCCATATTCAGCAGTATCGGCAATGGTGGAGGCTACAATCTGAATCTTTGACTGCTTCAGCAACTCAAGAACCTTGATCAGGGTGCCAGACCGGTTCTCAATGAAAATGGATAGTTGGTTGATGGTCATATGGTGGAAAGTTTTAAGTTATAATTTTATACTTAAATTAATTAAAAGAGTTTTCTGAGGTCTTTCACGCGTACGGCCTTCTTTTCGTCGGAGGTGACAAGGGTCCCCTTAGGTACAAGACGCACCTTGGGCGTAATGAGGATCTCGTCCTTCAACAAGCGTGTGATGGCCTTCTCTAATGCCTGCAGGCGGGTATAGTCATCGGTGAACAGTTGGCTCAACTCTACTTCTACCGTCATGGTGTCGTTGCCATCCTTGGTCTCCAGGGTGATGAGGTAGTCGGTAGAAAGTTCTTTGAACTTCAGAAGAATCTTCTCTATCTGGATGGGGAAGATGTTCACACCCTTCAGGATGATCATGTCGTCACTGCGTCCTTGCAGACGGGCCAGACGGCGATGTTGGCGACCACAGGGGCAAGTGCCGGGCAGGATGCGGGTGAGGTCGCGCGTGCGGTAGCGCAGCAGTGGCATGGCTTCACGGTTGATGGTCGTCAGGACCAGCTCGCCCAGTTCGCCATCGGGTACCGGCTCCAGTGTCACTGGGTCAATAATCTCCACGATGAAGTAGTCTTCCCAGATGTGCAGTCCGTTTTGTTCTTGGCACTCGAAGGCCACACCGGGCCCCATCATCTCGGAGATGCCATAGCTGTTATAGGCTTTCACACCGAGGTTTTCCTCGATGCGCTTGCGTTGTTCCTCGCTATGTGGCTCTGCACCGATGCAGAGTACGCGTAGCTGGGTGTCGCGGCGCGGATCGACACCTTCCTGTTGCATCACCTCATAGATGCGGGATGCGTAGCTCGGGATGGCATGCAGCACTGTGGTGCCGAAGTCTTTGATGAACTTAATCTGGCGTGTCGTGTTGCCCGCGGCAGCTGGCACGGTGAGCATGCCGACGCGCTCAGCGCCATACTGAAATCCTAAGCCTGCGGTGAACATGCCGTAGCCGGCGGAGTTTTGGAAGACATCCTCAGGCCGGGAGCCTACCATCCACAGACAGCGTGCTACGGCGTTGGCCCACTCTTCCAGGTCTTTCTGGGTGTGAAGCACCACTGTGGGGTTTCCTGTTGTGCCGCTGGAAGAATGCAGACGTGTACATTCCTTCAGAGGAACGCAGGCCAGTCCGAACGGATAGTGTTCGCGCAGGTCTTCCTTGGAGGTAAAAGGCAGCTTTCTGACATCGTCGAGGGTTTGAATGTCATCAGGTGTGATGCCCAGTTCTTTGAACCGGTCGCGGTAGAAAGCTGCATTCATGCAGTGATTGACGGTCTCTTTGAGACGTTTCAGTTGGAGGGCTTCCAGTTCCTGACGGGACAGGGTCTCCAATTCCGGATTGAAATAAGGGGAATACATATCTATATCTTTCTGTTATCAATGACGTGAGCACTCTTTCCTTGACTGCGCTCTATGGTGTTGGGGGCTTTCAGTTGCACCTTGGCGCTGATGCTGAGTACACTCTTCAACTTGTTGGCCAGCTTCTTTTCCAGTGCATCGACGGCGGCAGGGGTGTCGAAGGTAGAGGTGAAGACCTCCTGACGCAACTCTACCTGTACCAACAAAGTGTCGAGGTTGTTGACACGGTCGATGACGAGCATGTAGCGTGGAGCAAACTCCGGCATGCTGAGGACAACGCTTTCGACCTGAGAAGGGAATACGTTGATGCCTCGAATGATGAGCATGTCGTCGGAACGGCCTTCGATGCGTGACATACGGATGGAGGTGCGACCACAGCCACACTGTCCGGGCATGAGGGAGCAGAGGTCGCGTGTGCGGTAGCGCAGCACGGGCATGCCCTCCTTGGTGAGGGTAGTAAAGACCAGTTCTCCCGTCTGTCCGAGGGGCATGGGTTCCAGCGTGACAGGATTGATGATTTCTGGATAGAAGTGGTCCTCACAGATGTGGCTTCCGTGTTGTTCCTGACATTCGTAGCTGACGCTCGGACCCATGATTTCGCTCAGTCCGTAGAGATTGTAGCCTTTCAGTCCGAGGCGGTCTTGTATCTCTTGGCGCATGTGTTCTGTCCAGGGCTCTGCCCCGAAGGCACCCACGCGCAGTTTAATCTGGTCTTTACTGATGCCCATCTTGTCCATGGTCTCTGCCAGGTAGAGGGCATACGACGGTGTGCAGGCGATGCCGGTGACACCCAGGTCGCGGATGAGCTTCAGATGCTTCTCCGTGTTGCCTGTTGAGGCCGGCACAACAGAGGCTCCCAGATGCTCCACACCATAGTGGGCTCCTAAGCCGCCAGTGAACAGTCCGTAGCCATAGGACACGGAGAAGATATCTTCGCGGGTGATGCCATAGGCCGTCAGACAACGAGCCATGCACTCGCTCCATACGCCGATGTCTTTGCGGGTGTAGCCCACGATGGTAGGGTTTCCGGTGGTTCCGGAAGAGGCATGCACACGGATTATCTCACTCTGTGGAGCAGCCTGCAGACCAAAGGGGTAGTTGTCGCGCAGATCTTTCTTGGTGGTAAAGGGCAACTTCCGGATGTCCTCGATGGTCTGTATGTCATCGGGACGGATATCCATCTCCTGCAGCTTGTTGCGGTAGAAGGGTACGTTGTGATAGACATATTCTACAATTTTGTGCAATCTCTTACCCTGCAGGGCGCTCATCTCGTCGCGGCTCATGCATTCCTTGTTGGGATTCCAAATCATGTTTGTTTCGTGCTTGGTTGATGTTGTTTCGGTTTTCGTGCTGTAGTAGCCTGTTGCGGCTAACCGCTTCTCAGCCCTGCAAAAATACGATAAAAAGTTTTCTCTTCCAAAAAACTTAGGTAAAGAATGTGCTAATGGTTGTAATTTTTCGATTTTTTACATCAACATGCAGGATGTATTCAAAAAAGATTGTATCTTTGTAAGCTCACAGACAGAAAGCAAATTCGAATCCATCTATGATTAATCAACAGTTGTTGAGGCCCGAGAGTATCGTGGTTGTTGGCGGTTCCAACAATATTCACAAGCCGGGCGGTGCCGTTGTCCGAAATATTATGGGCGGCGGCTATGAGGGTATCTTGCGTGTTGTCAACCCAAAGGAAGATGAAATTCAGGGCATTAAAGTCTTTCACGACGTGAAGGAGTTGCCGCCAACAGACTTGGCCATATTAGTTGTGGCGGCAAGATTTTGTCCCGACTATGTGGAATTCCTGGCTTCGGAAAAACAGGTAAAAGCCTTCATCATCATTTCCGCCGGTTTTGGTGAGGAAACGCGGGAGGGGAGACTGTTGGAGCAGCGCATCCTTGACACCTGCGAGCGTCACCAGTGTGCGCTCATTGGTCCCAACTGCATCGGGTTACTGAACCGTTGGCATCATTCGGTCTTTACCAAACCCATCCCACACCTGACTCCGAAGGGCGTGGATTTTATCTCCGGGTCGGGTGCCACCGCAGTCTTCATTTTGGAGAGTGCTGTTTCCAAGGGCTTGCCCTTCAACTCCGTCTGGTCTATCGGCAATGGAAAGCAGATTGGTATCGAGACGGTGCTGGAATATATGGATGAGCACTTCGATGCAAAGAGAGATCCTCTCGTGAAGCTGTTATATATTGAAAATATTGCCGACCCCGATAAGTTGCTCTTTCATGCCACCTCCCTGATACGCAAAGGGTGTCGCATTGCCGCCATCAAGGCAGGCAGCAGTGAGAGCGGCAGCAGGGCGGCCTCCAGTCATACTGGTGCCATAGCCTCCAGTGATGCTGCCGTGGAAGCTCTGTTTCGCAAGGCTGGCATCGTCAGGTGTTTTTCACGCGAAGAGCTGACAACGGTAGGCTGTGTCTTCAAGTGTTTGGAGAATTCTTCTCTTGCTACACGTTTCTCAACGCCTTCCACCCATCCTGCGCCCTTGCGCCTTGCCATCGTTACTCATGCCGGTGGGCCAGGGGTGATGCTGACCGATGCCCTCTCCAAGGGTGGCATGGTGGTGCCACCGCTGAGCGGTGAGGTAGCAGAGGCCCTCAAGGAACAGTTGTTGCCAGGTTCTTCAGTGTCCAACCCCATTGATATCCTGGCTACGGGAACGAGTGAGCACCTGGGACTCGCTATTGACTACTGCGACAAGCAGTTCGATGAGATTGATGCCATCATGGTCATCTTCGGAACGCCGGGCTTGGTTGAGCTCTATTCTGCCTACGATGTGTTGCACAAGAAAATTTTGGAATGTCGGAAGCCCATATTCCCCATCTTGCCGAGTGTAAACACCGCCGGGCCGGAGGTGCATGAGTTCTTGCACAAGGGACATGTGAATTTCTCCGATGAGGTGACGTTGGCAACTGCCCTGACGCAGGTGATGAAGACTCCTGCACCGGCTGACCAGAACGTGGTGGTCAACGGGGTGGATGTGCCGCGTATCAGGAGAATCATTGAGACCCTTCCGGCAGAGGCTATCGGCATGGAGGGTACGGGGTATCTGCCTCCGGAATTGGTACACGAACTACTGGCGGCAGCCGGCATCCCCACTGTGCCGGAGTTTGTGTCGGCGAAGAAAGAGGAGGTCTGCGATTTTGCCGAACGTGAAGGCTTTCCTGTCGTGGCTAAGGTTGTGGGGCCTGTTCATAAAAGTGATGTCGGTGGTGTAACACTGAACATTCGCAGCAAGGAAGTGCTGGCAGCGGAGTTCGACCGTATGATGCAGATACCGGAGGCCAAGGGCGTGATGGTGCAGAAGATGATCAAGGGTACAGAGCTCTTCATCGGTGCCAAGTATGAGTCTCGCTTCGGCCATGTGGTGCTCTGCGGCTTGGGCGGCATCTTTGTAGAGGTACTTAAGGATGTGTCCAGTGGCTTGGCCCCCCTGTCCTACGAGGAAGCCTATAGCATGATACACTCATTGCGTGGCTATAAGATTATCAAAGGAACGCGCGGTCAGAAGGGCGTCAACGAGAAGAAGTATGCCGAGATCATTGTGCGGCTCTCTACGCTACTTCGCTTTGCTACGGAGATTAAAGAGATGGATATTAATCCGCTGTTGGCTGACGACCGTGAAGTCGTGGCGGTAGATGCCAGAATATTAGTTGAGAAATCATAAACAACATTGATATGCTGTTCAATTCATTTGAGTTTATGCTATTCCTGCCAGTGGTGTTCCTGCTCTACTGGTTTGTGTTTCGTGCCCGCCGTTGGCAGAACCTGCTGGTCGTAGTGGCCAGCTATGTGTTTTATGGCTGGTGGGATTGGCGTTTTCTGTTGCTCATCGCACTGACATCCTTCTGCAGCTATGGCAGTGGTTTGTTGATAGAGCGAATGGAGGGCCGACGTAAGATGCAGCGGGCGGTCAGCGCTGCCAACATTATACTGAACCTGTCGATCTTGGCGGTGTTCAAATATTATAACTTCTTTGTGGAAAACCTGGATGCCTTAGTGTCGGCTTTTGGTTACCGACTGGACTGGGTGACTATGAAGGTCATTCTGCCTGTGGGTATCAGCTTTTATACCTTTCAGGCGCTGAGCTACACCATTGATGTCTATCGTCGCTCCATTCGTGCCACACATGACATCGTGGAGTTCTTTGCCTACATCAGTTTCTTCCCGCAGTTGGTGGCTGGTCCTATTGAGCGTGCCACCAATTTGCTGCCGCAGTTCCAACGCGAGCGGAAGTTCGATTATGCTCGGGCTGTCGATGGTCTGTGTCAGATGTTATGGGGTTTCTTTAAGAAGCTGGTGGTGGCCGACAACTGTGCCATCCTTGTCAACCAGCACTGGAACGAGTATGCCACACTCTCTGGGCCAGTCTGTTTTCTGCTGGGCTTGTTCTTCACTTTCCAGATCTATTGCGACTTCTCCGGCTATTCGGATATTGCCATCGGCTGTGCCCGTCTCTTCGGCATCAACCTCATGCGCAACTTCAACGTGCCTTACTTCTCACGGAGCATTCCGGAGTTCTGGCGTCGCTGGCACATCTCACTGACCACCTGGTTTCGCGACTATATCTATTTCCCGTTAGGCGGTAGCCGCTGTGCCCGGTGGAAGGTGTTTCGCAACACCCTTATCGTGTTCTTCGTCAGCGGCTTGTGGCATGGAGCCAACTGGACCTTCATTGTTTGGGGCCTATATCATGGCTTGCTGATCTGTCTGTATATCTTGTTGGGTGTGAACACCAAGGCTCAAGAGCCTCCAGCGGCCGGTAGGCGACTGCCATCGTTGAAGGAGCTCGGACAGATGCTGCTGACCTTCTTCCTGGTTGTCATTGGCTGGATCATCTTCCGTTCAGAGAGTCTGACACAGGCTGGCGAGTTCCTCTACAGAATGTTTACTGCCGTGACGGTGGAAAGCCATCTTCATAGCATGGGCTACATCTTCTATGGTCTGACCCTGCTGGTCATAGAATGGGTTCGGCGCGACAAGCAACACGCCCTCGAACTCTCTGACGTGAGGCAGCCGTGGGTGAAGTGGATGGTCTGTCTGACTTTCTGTCTGCTCATCTATCTGCTGAAGGCCGACACGCTGAGCACGTTCATCTATTTCCAGTTTTAGTAGGGAGGACGTACCTCCTTTCACCATCAAATCATTGTCGATATGAAACGTTTTCTTCTTCGCGTCATCCTTTTTTCCCTGCTTCTCTTTGCAGTCTTGTCAGCCATGGTGCTTCCCATCACCGGCTACTATGAATCTCTGGCCCATCGCTCGGACTACAATGCCTATAAGAGCATGAACTTGGCCGAGAAGCTGCCGGGTGCCAATGCAGATATCCTGATTATGGGTAACTCGCGCGCTGCCGGACACTATAACGACACGTTGCTGAGTCGTCTGGTGGGGAAGAAGTGCCTGAACTTAGGGCTCTCAGGATTTCCTTTCAACTACCAGTATCACATCTTGTTTGAGCCCTATATCCAGCAAAATCCAGCTCCTCGAATGATACTTCAGGAGGTGAGCCCTTGGGCCTTCTTCGACTATGTAACCCCCAAGTACTCCATCGAGATGATGCCTTATATCAACCGTCCCAACATGGCGTTCCTGAAAGAGCTCTGTCCGGAGATGAGCAGTCTGGACCGTTTTCGCCTGGTGCGCTATGCCGGACGCATGGGGAAGGTCCTCAAAGAGATACGCATGTTGAAGACGGATGTGGGAGAGCTTATGGGTGGCGGCTACAAGCCCCACTACATCAAAGGCGATATGCCCTTGGAGCACGACACGTTGATTATCAATTGTTTTCGTCGATATATTGAAGAATGTGAACAACGAAATATCGAGCTGGTACTCATCTGTTCTCCCATGCATGTTGATGACGGATTGCGGTACTTCGACATGGAAGGATTCTGGAAGCAGATAGCCGAATGTACTCAAGGGAAAAAAGTAAAGATCCTGAACTTTCAGGACCTTTACGGTAGTGATATACGGTATTTCAAAGATGCTATGCACTTGAATTTAGCTGCCGATGACGAATACACCCGTTTTGTGGCAGATACGCTCAAGAGCTTGCTGCGCGACCGTTAGCTTTTCGTGTTGTTCTCTGCGAAGATCTGCATACGGCGATCCAGTTCGGCATACTGATGGTCTTCAATGAAGGAGGTGCACACGCGTAGTCCTTCCTGCTGACTACCAGTCGTCACCAGGCAGATGGCAGAGACACCATAGTACATCAGTTCACGCGCCAGTTGTCCACTGCTCATACCATCATACCCGATGGTGAAATAGAAACCGTCGGCGATGGGTCGGTCAAGGTCTTTGTCATAGACAATGTGGAAGCCGTGGCGCAGGAATATCTCCTTCAGTTTGTGGGCGCGTTCTCCATATACCTTGATGTCTTCTCGGAAATTGTAGTCACCGTCGCAGGCGGCCTTGAACAGAGCTGCCAGCGCATATTGAGCGCTGTGGCTGGTGCCCGATGACAGAGCGTAGAGCATGCGTGTAGAGAATACCAGTCCGAAGGGCAGGCCTTCGTAGCGTTCCGACAGATCTGCATAGTGGCGATGGAAAAGGTGATTGCTGATGCAGGTGACGCCGATACGCTCACCGGCGTAGCTGAAAGCCTTTGAGCCGCTGATGAGCAGGATGTAGTTGTCGGTGTAGTGGGCCACGCTGGGCTGGTAAGGTGGCTCAAAAGGCTTGGAGAAGTCTTTGCGGAAGTCCATGGCAAAATAGGCCAGGTCTTCCATGATGATGGTGTCATAGCGGGTAGCCAGTTCACCGACCGTCTTTAGTTCTTCTTCCGTCAGACAAATCCAGGCCGGGTTGTTTGGGTTTGAATAGACGATGGCACAGATGTTGCCTTCCTTCAGATAGCTCTCCAGCTTGGGGCCGAGTTTCTCACCACGGTAGTCATAGACGTCGAAGGTGTGATATTTGATGCCTTGCACCTGGAGTTGCATCTTCTGTACAGGGAATCCCGGGTCGATGAAAAGTACGGTGTCTTTCCGTCTGTCAGCCTGAGAACAGGTAAGAAACGAGGCAAAGGTGCCTTGCATGCTGCCACAGACCGGCACGCAGCCTTCCGGAGCGATGTCGATATTGATGAAGGCTTTCACAAAGCGAGAAGCCTGTCGCTTGAGTTCGGGGTAGCCTTGGATGTCGGGATAGGAGTGGGCGATGCCGTCTTGTAGTGCTTTCACCTGTGCATTGACGCCTACCTGTGCGGCGGGTAGGCCGGGTATGCCCATCTCCATCTTGATATATTCCACCCCCGATTCTTTCTCAGCCATAGCAGCCACCTGCTTCACCTCGCGGATGGTAGCCTTGGTGAAGTCCTGTATGCCCAGACCGCTGATGAGACGGTCCACGATATCTTTTTTAATAGGAGTCGGTTTCATAGATGTTCAGTGCCTTGATGTTGGCCTCCACCACAGCGTCGCCCTTGCGACCGAAGACGCGGCGGATGGCCTCCTCTAATTTCTCTTTCTCGATGCCCAACGCCTTCTGGGCGGCACCGAGCAAAATCATGTTGGCCGAGCGGGGAATGCCATTGTCCTTGGCCATCTGCTCGATGTCGAGCATGATGACATGTGGCAGTTTCTTCAGGTCGGCATAGATGTCTTCAATCTCCGGGTAGTTGGGAATGTTGACGAAGGGCGCTGACGAGGTGATGACCCATCCCTCCTCGTTGAGGTAGGGAAGGTAGCGTAGGGCCTCCATGGGCTCCATGGAGATGATGACATCGGCTTTTCCCTTCGGTATCAGGTCGCTTGCGATGGGCGAAGACGAGATGCGAAGGTTAGACTGCACGTCACCGCCACGCTGACTCATGCCGTGCACCTCTGCCTGCTTGATGTAGAGGTTCTCGTTCATGGCAGCTTCGCCGATGATGGTGGCAATGGAGAGAATGCCTTGTCCTCCCACACCACAAAGGATGATATCTGTTTTCATTTGGCTTTCTTTTGTTTGAGGTGTCTTTGTAATGTTTGCATACATTCGCGTCGGGGAATGATGACCGAAGTGCCGTGGTAGTTCAGTTCGTCACGGATGAGGCGAGTAATCTCCGGCATGTTTTTCGGCAGAGGCACCACCACCTTGAGGTGTTCGTCAGAGAGACCGAGTCCTCGGCAGATGGCCTCAAACTTGTTGGTGCCGGCTGAGTCCTGGCCACCCGTCATGCCGGTGGTAAGGTTGTCGCTGATGATGACAGTGATGTCGGCGTTCTCGTTGATGGCATCCAGCAGTCCCGTCATGCCGCTGTGGGTGAAGGTGGAGTCGCCGATGACTGCCACGGCAGGCCACTGCCCGGCATCGGCGGCCCCCTTGGCCATCGTGATGCTGGCACCCATATCCACGCAGGAGTGGATGGCACGGAACGGTGGCAGGAAGCCCAGCGTGTAGCACCCGATGTCGCCGAAGACGCGTGGGTTGTCGAATTCCTTCAGTACCTCGTTCAGGGCTGCATATACGTCGCGGTGGCCACAACCTTGGCAGAGTGCCGGTGGACGGGCTACGACGTGGTCGGAAGACTTTGAAGCCTCAGTGTTATCGGAAGCTTCTGCATATTCAGAAGTTTTGGATAGACAGCAGCGAAGTCCTTTGAGCACACTGTCGGGTGTCAGTTCACCCGTGCGGGGAAGGGTGGCATCGAGTTTGCCGTGGATGTTGGGCAGTTCAGCCACACCGCGCACCATATCTTCGATGAAGGGTTGTCCCTCTTCCACGATGAGTACCTGTTGGCATTCATCCATCAGGCGGCGTACCATCTTCTTGGGCAGCGGGTATTGCGAAATTTTCAGGATGGGGAGTTGCTGTTGGTCTGCTTTCAGGGCAGCCAGACTTTCCATGACATAGTTGTAGCCTATGCCGCTGGCCAGGATGCCCAATGGATGGTTTCCTGATGCCGGCTTCTGTGGCGCCTTATATATATTATAAGGTGAGGTGGAGGCATCTTGCTCCAGCTGTATCTGCTGTGCTGTCACGATGTCGTTGCGCTTGCGGGCATTGGCCGGCAGCAGTACCCAGTTTTTAGCCTCTGCGTTGTAGTTCAGTGCGTTCTGCTGGCGCGGAGAGTCGGCACACTCCACCACAGAGCGGGAGTGGGCCATGCGGGTGGTGACACGCATGAGGACGGGCAACTGCTGACATTCAGAGTATTCGAATGCTGCCGCCATCATGTCGTAGGCTTCTTGTTGTGAGCTTGGCTCAAAGGTAGGTATCATGGCAAATTTACCATAGAAGCGCGAGTCTTGCTCGTCTTGTGAGGAGTGCATGGATGGGTCGTCGGCCACGAGGACGATGACGCCGCCATTGACACCCGTCATGCCGGCGTTGACGAAGGGGTCGGCGCAGACGTTCAGACCCACATGCTTCATGCAAACCAGTGCTCGTTTGCCCATGTATGACATGCCGAGGGCGGCCTCCATGGCCGTCTTCTCATTGGTACACCAGCGGCTGTGAATGCCTCGTTCCTTGGTCAGAGGCTGCGCCTGAATATACTCTGTGATTTCGGTAGAGGGAGTGCCCGGATAGGCATATACGCCAGAAAGTCCTGCGTCGAGAGCTCCTTGTGCGATAGCTTCGTCTCCCAGAAGTAATCTCTTGTGTGACATCTGTTTGTCGTTAAATGAATCTATTTCGTTGCAAATTTAAACAAAAACATTGTAAGGAACAAAAGTTTTTCGTACTTTTGCATTGTAAAAACACCAATCTTTTATGATGTCTATTGCTATCTATACCCTTACATCGGAATTGCACGACGAGCAAGTTGTCAGTGTGGTAACCGAACAGTTTCTGCATAGTCTTCATCTGGAATATGAATTCCGTGGTAGTGACTTTTCTGATTATGGTTCTCATGCACTCGACTTAATATATATACGAACGGGTGGTACTGAAGGCCTTTTTAAAGATCTTTTGCCAGAATTGCAACGCAAGTCTTACCGTCCGTTTTTTCTGCTCACATCTGGCAAGAGCAACTCTCTGGCAGCTTCTTTGGAGATTCTCTCCTATCTGCGTCAGCAGGGACTCAAGGGAGAGGTGCTGCATGGGTCAGCAGACTATATCAAGCAGCGGGTCATGTTGTTACAGCGTGTAGGCGAAGCCATGAAGCAGTTGCATGGCAGTAGGCTGGGCGTTATCGGTGAACCCTCCGACTGGTTGATATCCAGTGGGGTGGCACCGGTGGAAATACGCCGCCAGCTTGGCATCCAGATGGTTCATATCCCCATGCAGGAGTTGCAAGTACTGATAGAGCAGACACCGGAGCATGCTGTTGACGAATCGTCAGACCGAGAGGAAATTCGCCAGGCACTTCCGGGTGCTGTTCGCATCTATGAGGCGTTGCGCCTGTTGGTGGAGAAACATCGCCTACAGGGTTTTACGATTCGTTGTTTCGACCTGCTCAGGCAGGTGCAGAATACAGGATGTCTGGCCTTGGCACGTCTCAATGCCGAAGGTGTCGTGGCCGGATGTGAAGGTGACATACCAGCCTTGTTGTCAATGTATATAGTCCGTGCACTGATAGGCACCTCTGGTTTTCAGGCCAATCCCGCCTATATCGACGTTGAGAAGGGTGAGATGGTCTTTGCCCATTGCACCATTCCCCTGGACCTGGTGGAACGCTATGAGTTGGATACCCATTTTGAGTCGGGTATCGGTGTCGGCATCCGGGGATATATGAAAGAAGGACCTGTTACGATCTTCAAGGTGGCAGGCAACCTCTCTCGTAGTTTCGTGGCCGAGGGTATGTTGCTGCGTTGTGAAGCTAAGCGAGACCTGTGTCGAACCCAGCTGGTTGTCAGGTTAGATGACAAGGAAGATGTACGCTATTTCCTCAGCAACCCCATCGGTAATCATCATATCATCTTGCCTGGTTGTCAGCGACAGGTGTTGGAGGAGTTGTTAGGGTAAGATTTCGGATAAACAGAAAGAAACAGATGAAATCGTTAAGAGAACTTTTTAAGATAGGAAAAGGTCCGTCGAGCAGTCATACGATGGGACCCAACAAGGCAGCGCGAATCTTCGCTGAACATAACAAGGGTGCCACCAGTTTTGAGGTAACACTCTATGGCAGCTTAGCGGCCACGGGAAAGGGGCACATGACCGATGTGGCTATCATCGAAGTACTGGAACCCATAGCTCCTGTCACCATTGTATGGAAGCCATCCATATTCCTTCCTTATCATCCCAATGGTATGAAGTTTGTGGCTCGTCATGACGGTGTGCCCGATGTGGAATGGACGGTGTATAGTGTGGGAGGTGGAGCCTTGGAAGAGACAACTCCTTCATTGTTGGAGAAGGAAACCGGAATTTCACCGGAAGTCTATTCTTTGAACACGTTGTCAGAGATTCTCGATTGGTGCAACCATTACGGGCGTGGCTATTGGGAATATGTGAAGGAGTGTGAGTCGTCAGATATATGGGACTATCTCATGGAGGTATGGCAGGCGATGAAAGCTGCCGTGGAACGTGGTCTTGACACTGAGGGGGCACTGCCCGGTCCGCTGAATCTGCCGCGTAAGGCTACGACCTATTTTGTCAAAGCGTCAGGTTATAAACAGTCTTTGCAGTCGCGTGGACTGGTCTATGCCTATGCGTTGGCAGTGAGTGAGGAGAATGCATCTGGTGGTACCATTGTCACAGCACCCACCTGTGGGTCGAGTGGCGTGTTGCCCGGTGTGCTCTACCACATGTCTAAAGGACATCAGTTCAGCGATACCCGCATTCTTCATGCCCTGGCCACTGCTGGCATCTTCGGTAATGTGGTGAAGCAGAATGCCAGCATCTCTGGTGCCGACGTGGGCTGTCAGGGAGAGGTCGGAGTGGCCTGTGCGATGGCCTCGGCGGCAGCCTGTCAACTCTTTGGTGGCAGCCCGGCTCAGATAGAATATGCTGCAGAAATGGGATTGGAGCACCACCTCGGCATGACCTGTGATCCGATGTGTGGCCTGGTGCAGATACCGTGTATCGAACGTAACGCCTTTGCTGCTACGCGCGCTCTCGACTCCAATCTCTATGCCGCCTTTTCAGATGGTAAGCATCGTGTGTCGTTCGACCAGGTTGTGCGTGTCATGAAACAGACCGGCCATGACTTGCCCTCGCTGTATAAAGAGACTGCAGAGGGAGGGCTGGCAAAAATTTAAGACGAGACTGATGAACTCGTAACGGACTTGGGACTGTAAGAAGGATGAAGAAGGAAGAAGAGAAAATGAAGGAGTGGAAGATGATAGCGGTGTTTCATTCACCTTTTACGTCTAAGTTTGGCATTCCTAAGCAAAGTGGTCTGGTGGAAGCGTTGAGGGGTGAGATTGTCTTTGAACCAGCGTATCGACATGCCGACTTCCTGCGTGGACTGGAAGCGTTTGACTACCTCTGGCTTATCTGGGAGTTTTCGGCTAATCCCCATCGTGCTACGAGCCCATTGGTGCGTCCGCCCGTGTTGGGAGGTAACGAGAAGATGGGGGTCTTTGCCACCCGTTCACCGTTCCGTCCGAACCCGCTGGGACTTTCTTCCGTTCGATTAGATAGGGTGGAGTGGGAAACCCCGCAGGGGCCGATCATCCATGTGAGGGGTGGCGACCTGATGGATGGTACACCCATCTATGATATCAAGCCATATCTTGTTTATGCTGACAGCCATCCGGAGGCGCGAAGCGGATTTGTTGACCACCGCTCATGGCCGAAATTGCAAGTGGAGATTCCAGATGATGTCGCTGTCATGTTTACGGAAGAGGAGCTGGAGGTCCTGCGTCGTACGTTGGAACTTGACCCTCGTCCGCACTATCAGAATAATCCTGAGAAAATCTTTGGAATGCCTTTCTTAGGACATGATATTCATTTTGTGGTGGCAGATGGTGTCGTGCGGGTACTCTCTTTGTGATAAAACAAAAAAACCCGGCATCTTGCGATAACCGGGCTAATGAAAGGAGGAGTGGTACCTCCAGGAATCGAACCGGGGACACACGGATTTTCAGTCCGATGCTCTACCAACTGAGCTAAGGCACCATTGGTGTGTTCCTTTCATTTGCGATGCAAAGGTACAACAAAAAAAATAATTGACCAAACTTTTGACCAATTATTTTTGTTTTATAGGCTAAAAAAGTTTATTTTGGCTATATCAGGTTATTTACTGAGTGGATTCCACCCCTGTGCTTGGAGGTCAAACTCCTGTCCGTCGCGTGAGATGAGTCGGCATCCCAGTTCGGGGCGGGTGATATGTCCTATGAGTTTGATGCCTTCCATGTCTTCCACCTTCTCGTGATCACCGATGGGAACAGTGAAGAGCAACTCGTAGTCTTCGCCGCCGTTCAGGGCACAGGTGGTGACATTCATGTTCAGTTCTTCAGCCATGATGGCTGTCTGGTAGTCGATAGGGATGTTTTTCTCGTAGATGCGGCATCCCACCCCCGACTGTTTACAGATGTGATGGAGTTCGCTGGAAAGACCGTCGCTGATGTCCATCATGGCGGTGGGGCGTATGCCCGCTTCTCGCAGTCGTTGGGTGATGTCTCCGCGTGCTTCCGGTTGTAGTTGGCGCTGGATGAGGTATTCTTTGCCGGCAAAGTCTGGCTCGAAATCGGGTACCACCGTATTGTTGGTCGATGCATTTTTGTTTTTCTTGCGTTCTTCCTCCAGAATCTGGTAATAGACAGCCTTTTCGCGTTCCAATAGTTGGAGTCCCATGTAGGAGGCCCCGAGGTCTCCGGAAACGCAGATGAGGTCGGTCTCCATGGCACCATTGCGGTATATGATGTCTTCTTTCGGTGCGTCGCCGATACAGGTGATAGAGATAGCCAGTCCGGTATATGACGAAGTAGTGTCTCCTCCTACAATATCCACCTTCCATTTGTCGCAGGCGGCACGCAGACCGATATAGAATTCGTCGAGGTCTTCCACCTTAAAGCGGCGTCCTAAGGCGATGCTCACCAGCAGTTGGCGTGGTGTGCCGTTCATGGCAAAGATGTCGCTGATGTTTACCATGGCAGCCTTGTAGCCCAGGTGTTGCATGTCGATATAGGTGAGGTCGAAGTGGATGCCCTCCATGAGCATGTCGGTTGTGACGAGCACCTCTTTGTCTGGATAGGAAAGTACGGCGCAGTCATCGCCTACACCGTACTTTGTTGCTTCATTTTTTGTTTTGATATCTTGGGTCAGTCGGTCGATGAGGCCAAATTCCCCGAGTTTTGATATTTCCATCTTGTAATGCTTATGATCGTCTAATCATTTCACGCATGATCTCTGTCATGAGAGGCTGTGCCTTGTCGGCCGCCTCCTGTACTTCCTCGTGGCTGACTTCTACTGGGTTATCGAAGCCTCCCAGGTCGGTCACTACGCTGATGCCGAAGGTACGGATGCCGCAGTGGTGTGCCACGATGACCTCGGGCACGGTTGACATGCCGACGGTGTCGCCGCCCATGGCACGGTACATGCGATATTCGGCCGGTGTCTCGAAGGTCGGACCTTGAACACCCATATAGACGCCATAGACGAGGCGTATGCCTTTTTCGCGAGCAATCTTCGTTGCCAGGTTGATGAGTTCGTGGTCATAGGTTTCATGCATATCCGGGAAGCGTGGTCCTGTGGGAAAGTTTTTCCCGCGCAGCGGGTGTTCCGGAAAGAAGTTGATATGATCGGTGATGACCATCAGGTCGCCGATCTTAAAGGCGGGGTTCATGCCTCCTGCGGCATTGCTCACGAATAGCGTCTTGATGCCCAACTCGTACATCACGCGTACGGGGAAGGTCACCTGTTTCATGTCGTATCCTTCATAGTAGTGGAAGCGGCCTTGCATGGCCATGATATCTTTGCCTCCCAGTTTCCCAAAGATGAGTTTTCCGCTATGTCCCTCTACCGTTGAGACGGGAAAGTTAGGAATCTGCTCGTATGGAAATTCGTAGGTGTCAGTTATCTCTGAAGCTAATTGTCCGAGGCCTGTCCCCAGTATGATGGCTGTTTCGGGGCTTGTTGTCATCCTTTCTTTTAGCCAGGATGCTGTTTCTTGAATTTTTTTGTACATAGCTCAATATTTTGGTATTAAACAAGTCTGCTTGGTCGAGCATAAAGGTTACTTGGATGGGAAGGGCGTAGAGCCTGTTTTTGACTTCTGACGACAGACCTTCGGCCAGTTGTAGCCTTGCAGCATCTTTCTCGGTTGTGATGATGAGTTTGGGCTCATGCATGGCGGCAAAGGTGTTGTTGATATGCTCCGTGTCCTTTTTGCTGTAGAAGTGGTGGTCGGCAAACGACAGGGGTGTTATCTTCTTGCAGTAGGGTTTGATGTCTTGAAGCATCTGTTTGGGTGAGGCAATGCCTGTCAAGAGGAGTATGTCTGCTTTTTTCGGCAAATGCTTCAGCGACAGGGCATAGTTGCCGTCTGACTCTTGGAATACGGGTTTGAGGTCATCGTACTTCAGCGTTGTGAAGAACAGGTCCTGATAGGGAAAGAGGTTGAGCGCCTTGATGAGGACGCGGTATTCCATGGGCTTAAGGTTCTTCGGACACTTTGTCACGATGACGATGTCGGCGCGGTCTTTGCCGTTGAGTGGTTCTCTAAGGTTTCCTGCCGGAAGCAGTTTGTCATAGATGATGAGCCGGTGATAATCAACGAGCAGGATGTTGATGCCAGGTTTGACGTAGCGGTGCTGGAAAGCATCGTCGAGCACGATGACATCCACGTCTTTGGTTTCAGTGTTGGTGGTGAGCTGTTCTATGCCGTGGCAGCGGTCTTTGTCCACTGCAACATAGATATTGCCGAACTTCTGCTTCATCTGGAACGGTTCGTCGCCCAGTTCTCTCATGGTGGTGTTGGCGTTGGCCAGTACATATCCCTTGCTTTTACGCTTATATCCTCGTGAGAGCACAGCGGTTTTTACTTGACTGCTTAGCAGGCGGATGAGGTATTCCACATGAGGTGTCTTGCCGGAGCCACCTACCGTGATGTTGCCTACGGAGATGACGGGAATCTTGAAGGAACGGCTTTTCAGTATCCCTATCTCAAAAAGATAGTTGCGTAACCTGACTCCAAGTCCGTATAGCCAGCTTAGAGGCAGCAGCCATTCTCTTATTTTTATCATGTCACCCTCCATAGAGTCGCGTCTTTTTGATGGTGCTTATCTGATGTTCAACCAGAAAGGCAATCGTGCTTGCACGGCGGCCTGCTTGTTCATGGTCATCATGAGGTAGAACGGTTCGTAGTACTCACCGAGCATTGCGCGCATGCGTGTATCCAAATAGGTGTTACTCTCCTGTTCCATGTTCTTCAGAAGTTGTTCCATGATGCTGGTCTTGGCGGGGTAGGGAGACGTGTGATATTCGTCGATTTTGGCCAGTGTGGCAGCTTTGGCCACGGCTTGATCCAGTCCGCCCAACTCGTCCACGAGCTTCAGCTTCAGAGCATCCTGACCGAGAAACACATGTCCTTGGGCATTTTCCTCCACCTGCTCGATGGTCAGCTTACGTCCATCGGCCACTCGCTGGCGGAAGGTGGCATAGCCTCGTTCTATATAACGCTGCATGAAGGCTGTTTCCTCGGCAGACATGGGGCGAGCCATGTTATTGCCAAAGGTGGAATATTTGTTGGTCTTCACTTCATCAAACTTCACGCCCAACTTTTGGGTAACCAGCTGACTGAGGTCGGGAATCATGCCGAAGATGCCGATGCTGCCGGTGAGGGTGGTGGGCTCAGCAACAATCCAGTTTGCGTTGCAGCTGATGTAGTAGCCGCCAGAGGCTGCGTAGCCACCCATGGAGATGACCACGGGCTTTTTCTCTTTGAGGAGTGATACTTGTCTCCAGATCTGTTCCGAGGCATAGGCACTGCCTCCTGGGGAGTTTACACGGATGACCACAGCTTTCACGTCATCGTCGTTCATGAGTTTTTCCAGGTCTTTGCATACATCACCGGAAACAATCTGGTGGCCACCACCCTGCAGCATGCCTGTTGTCGGGTCATCGACAATGTCTCCATAGGCATAATAGATGGCGATTTCGTCTCCGTCGGCGTTCTCCTTGACGTTCTGCATGTCAGTCACACTTACCTGGTTGATGTCGTCCTTTTCTTTCAGTTTCAGCAGTTTCTTGACTTCGCCTTTGATTTGATCATGATAGAGCAGACCGTCGGCCATCTTCTTAGCCACCAGGTCTTGTTGTGTAGAGAACGTGATCAAGCTGTCGGCATAGTCGTTGAGATCTTTTACGGTGAGTTTCCTGCTGGCAGCCACTTCCTGACAGATGTTCTGCCAGAGACCGTCAATATAGACTTGCATCTGATGGCGGTTGAAGTCTGACATTTTTTCTTCGGTAAACATCTCCGTGGCACTCTTGTATTTTCCCACCTTGAGGACCTGCATCCTGACGCCGAACTTGGCCAGCAGGTCTTTCACGAACATCGGTTGTGCACCAATGCCATGCCAGTCAATCTCTCCTTGTGGGTTCAGATAGACCTTGTCGGCAACAGAAGAGAGGTAATAGGTGCCTTGGGTGTAGATATCGCCGTAGGCCACAATCCATTTGCCCGATTTCTTGAAGTCGAGCAGGGCTTGGCGTATTTCTTGCATCTGCGCTATGTCGGCCGAGAATATGCCGGCTTCCATGTAGATGCCTTTGATTTCCTTGCAATTTTTTGCTTTTTTGATGGCGGAAAGAGTCTCTCGAAGTCCCAGCTGGTTGGTGGCGGTGTTGCCAAACATGCTCATGAGATTGTCTTCTGCCTGTTCTTCCATTTGTCCGGACAGGTTCAGCACCAGTACCGAGTTGTCCTTGACGGTCTTGGTGGCTTCGCCGGAGGCAACCATACCAATCAGACTCATCATGGTGAGGAGTCCTATGACAACGGAGAAGACAATGATGCCCACAACCGTTGCAAATACATATTTCAGAAAGTCTTTCATAAGTTATAAGAAATTTTTGTGCATGATTCGGCAAAGTTACGAAGTTTTCCTGAAACTTACAAATTTTTCCTCATAAATTAGGATTGTGTATTTGGCGTGAACTACTTACCTTTGCACCGGAAAATCAAACAAAGCAAAAGTATGATGAGAAAAATGTTAGGAAGTTCTTGTCTGGCCGTCGGCCTGATGACCAGTCTTACTGCATTTGCAGAAGAAGGTGTGGAGGCCCTTGTGACAGACAGCTCGCGAGTATATGACATAGAAGAAGTCGTTGTGGTGTCGCAACCGAAAGAATTTTTCCGCCTACGTCAACAACCTATGGCTTCCACCTCGTTACAGGGTGGGCAGTTGCAGATGCTGGGCATCCATGACTTGCGCCAGTTGTCCGACCATGTGCCGTCGTTCACGATGCCGCAATATGGCAGTCGCTACACTTCTTCGATGTATATTCGCGGTATTGGCTCGCGTGTGAACAGTCCTTCCGTGGGCCTCTATGTCGATGGTATGCCCCTGTTGAACAAAGCCTCGTTCAACTTCCATCTCTATGATGTCGATCGGGTAGATGTGTTGCGCGGTCCGCAGGGGACACTCTACGGCATGAATACCGAGGGTGGCTTGGTAAGGATGTATTCCCGCAATCCGCTGTTGACGCCGGGGACTGAGGTACGTCTTTCTGTAGGGAGCGGATGGACACGCCAGGCAGAGGTTGCCCACCACCAGCGGGTTGGCGACAAGCTGGGGTTGACGTTGGCTGGTTTCTATAATGGACAGCGGGGCTTCTTCCGCAACCAGTATTCTGGTGAACGTGCTGATGAGCAGAATGAGGGCGGAGGAAAGTTGCGCCTGTTGTATCAGCCCACCCACCGCCTGCAGTTGGATGTTGTGGCCGACTACCAGTATGTGCGCCAGAATGGATTTCCCTATGGTCTGCTTGACCTGGCCACGAAGAAAACAGAGCAGCCAAACACCAACCGCCAGAGCAACTACCGTCGTAACCTTTTGCATACCGGCTTCGACCTCAGCTATCATGCCGATGCCTTCAGTGTCAGCTCCGTCACCTCCTACCAGTATCTGCGTGACTACATGCTGATGGATATCGACTATCTTCCTGCAGACTATATGCATCTGGAACAGCGTCAGCGACAGAATGCCTTCACAGAAGAACTCACGGTGAAAAGCCAAGACAGAGGTCTCTGGCGCTGGACTGTTGGTGCCTTCTTCTCGCACATGAACCTGTCAACCATTGCTCCCGTATATTTCGACCCCGATATGAACGCTTTCCTCTCGCAGCAGATTACCGACTATGCTTACTACGGAATGTTGAACTCTATGGCTGCACGCATGGGAGAGACCGCCGCCGCAGCTCTTATAGCTCGGATGGGAGGGTGCCAAATTGACATGTCGATGCAGACTATACCCGGCTTCTTCCGTACGCCACAGACCAATCTCGCACTGTTTCATGAGTCCAACTTTGTGCTGACCGACCGTCTCACCGCGACCTTGGGTCTGCGCTATGACCTGACGCGAACCGCCATCGATTACTGGACGCGCGGTGATGTGGTGCTCAGTGAGGATGTCATGGGGCAGCATGTCGATGCACAGGTCGTTTCCTTGCTTCAACACAAAGAGCATAATATATATCGACAGTTGTTGCCGAAGGCCGGTCTGCTATACCGCTATGACCGGTCAGGCAGCAATGTCTATGTCTCCGTGTCCAAAGGCTACAGGGCCGGTGGCTTCAACATGCAGATGTTCAGCGACATATTGCAGGCAGAGCTGCAGGGTAGTGCGCAGCGGGCGCGAGGACAGATGGAACTCCCACATGACGAGATAGACTATGCCAATATCGCCCACACCATCAGTTATAAGCCTGAAACCAGCTGGAACTTTGAGCTCGGAACCCATGCCAACCTCTTTGACGGAGCTTTGCAGGCCGATTTAGGCGCCTACTATATACAGGTGCGCAACCAGCAGCTTTCCGTCATGGCCGGCAACTACGGCTTTGGGCGTATGATGGTGAATGCAGGAAAAAGTTATAGCTGTGGCATAGAAGCCTCGTTGAGGGGTAGTGCTTTTGACGACCGACTCAGCTGGACCGCCTCCTATGGCTATACCCATGCCGTCTTCAAGGAATACACAGACAGTGTGAAGGTTGGTGGAGTCAACACAGCAGTCAGCTATCGTGACAAGCGGGTGCCTTTCGTTCCTGTTCATACTTTTTCAGCTTCTGCCGACTACCGTTTTGCGACACCACAGTGTTCTGCTTTGCAGGCTGTTGTCGTCGGAGCAAATGTGCAGGCACAGGGTCGCACCTACTGGGATGAAGCTAATAGCTACCAGCAGCACTTCTATGCCACGTTGGGTATGCATGCCGATGCTCAGTTCCGTCACTTGACGGTGGGATTCTGGTTGCGTAATCTCGACAACGTACACTACAATACCTTTGCCGTCCAGAGCGCAGCCACCGGTCAGCTGTTTACTTTTGCCCAGTTGGGCAACCCGGTTCAGGCTGGTGTGGATGTTAGACTTCATTTTTAGGAAATGGAACGGAAAGCAGTTGTCATGGGAGCCTCCTCCGGCTTGGGCAGAGAGGTGGCACTGGCCTTGTTGAAGAAGGGCTGGCGAGTGGGGGTCGCTGCCCGTCGTAGAGCACCTCTGGAAGAGTTAAAGAAAGACTTTCCTTTACAGGTAGAAGTTGCTGAGATAGATGTAGTTGAGAATTGTGCATCCACTGAATTATTGGCACTTGTCAAACGCCTGGGAGGTATGGATCTGTACTTCCACTCTTCAGGCGTCGGGAAACAAAATCCGATGTTGGAAGAAGACGTCGAGTTGAGCACGGTGGAGACCAATGCTACGGGATTCACGAGAATGGTAGGAGCTGCGTTCCGCTATATGGCAGCACATGGTGGCGGTCAGATAGCCGTCATCTCGTCCATCGCTGGTACAAGAGGACTCGGCCCTGCCCCGTCCTATAGTGCCACAAAAGCCCTGCAGGGTAACTACATAGAGGCTCTGGAACAGCTTTCGCAGAACCGTCAGCTGGGCATCACCTTCACCGATATTCGTCCAGGCTTTGTCGATACTATGCTGCTGAAAGATACCCATTATCCCATGTTGATGCGCCCCGACAGAGTGGCTCGTGCAATCGTGAAAGCTATAGAGCGACACCGACATGTCGTGATCATCGACTGGCGTTACTGTTTGCTCGTCGTCTTCTGGCGGCTTGTTCCCCGATGGTTCTGGCGGCATTTCCCACTTGTGAGGTAAGTCGCCGCGTCCGCCGCGTCCGCAAAGTCCGCACATGATAACGATAACGATAACGATAACGATAACGAAAATGAATTTATTTTATCCCCCTATAATCCCCCTTCTCTTATGTCCGTCGGACGCTGCGGACGCGTCCAACGCGACACAAGAGAAGGGGGAAGAAGGTGTTGTGTCGTATAACCTAAAGTACATTTTAGTCCCTAAAGTACATTTAGTCCCTAAAAGTATAGCGTTTTGTCCCTAAGAGCACTGCCTTCAGCCTCAAAGAGCTTTGAGTTTAGCTGCTAAGAGCTTTGAGTTTAGCTGCTAAGAGGACTGCTCTCAAACCCTGAACGACCGACTACTTGGCCTCCAAGTGACCGACTACTTAGCCCCCAAGTGACCGACTACTTAGCCCCCAAGTGACCGACTACTTAGCCTCCAAGTGACCGACTACTTAGCCCCCAAGTGACCGACTACTTAGCCCTTAAGCGATTGTCCT